>JBLHWH010000053.1:0-33519 GCA_047628935.1 Halioglobus sp.
AATACTTAAATTCTCCGATGCTTGCGTCGGAGTCATAAAAAGATGTTTTTGCATAAAAACGCCTTATCACAAAAAAGATCCGAATACCGACCTTTAGGGTGGAAAAATTTTGGCGAATGCTCCATCCACTTGCGGTGGGGTAGTCAAAATTTAGGATCTTTTTTACTTTTCATGACAATTTGAAGGGATATTATAATTTGCTCAGACTGATGGGATGTTAATTTCCATTTCTCAGAAAAGTTAGAAATAAGGATAACACTTTAGACAAAAAAAAGCCCTGTGGGGACAGGGCTTTTCAAATTAACAAAATGACTTAAACTATTATACTATCAACTATTTCTATGGGGATAGAAACAATTTCTAAAATTCTTACCACAATTGGTTATTAAGGTGATATACGGCAGTCAAAAAGGTTGGATATTTCTTATGGTCGCCGTTATTGTGAGCTAAAATTACAATTCAATAGTGTTATTTCTTTCTCTTTTTTTTTACACTGAAAATCTCCGGGAATCGAAAATTTTGTAGTCCTAATAAATTCCAATTAATAATGTTGCCTTGGCAATTATTTAGGTAATTTATTCGTCTTTCTATCATATCTAAGAAATAAAATACATTGATCGTTATCAGTATTATATTTTACACAGTACAAATGTCGACTCTTTTTATATTGTATGCAACATTTTATATTAAATATTTAGAATAATATTTTGTTAAGTAGGTTTCAAAAAGACTTTTGATATTTCTTTTTATTTCTTTCTTTTTTCTCTTTTCAGATCCATATCATGTTTTAGAAGCAATTAGTGTATTTTAGCTTTTTAAAATCATTCACCTTTTTGCATGGTTTTATATCCTGGTCATATAACTTACCGATCATGAGTAGTAAATGAAATGAATGAATAGAGAACTCGCTATATTAGAGAAGTTAGAAAAAGAACTTAGCTTAAAACAGTTGCAAATCAAGAGTCTACTTACGATTACGCAAGCGATCAATGATAATGTAGCTGCTGACGGTTTGTTTAATATGTACAAGTCATTTCTAAGTTGGGAGATGACAATTGAAAAAATGGCACTGTTTGTCATTGGTGATTCGGGGTGGAAATGTGCCAGTGCAATCAACTTCGAGAATCAAGAAATAAGCCACTACATCCCTCTTCTGCTTGAGCATAAACGACTACATACGATAAAAGAGGGTGATCATAAGTTGTTACAAGAATTTGATATTGTCATACCGGTATTTCACAAAAGTGAGCCCATAGCATTTTCTCTGATAGGAGGGATAAAGGACAAAGAAGATATTTATAACAAAATTCAATTCATAACTACGATTACGAATATCATAGCCGTGGCAATCGAGAATAAACGATTGTTTAAACAGCAGATAGAGCAGGAAAAGCTGAAGCGAGAGATGGAGCTGGCTAGTGAAGTGCAGCACATGTTGATTCCTGACACATTACCAAATGAGAAACATTTTGCCCTATCAAAGATTTACATGCCGCACTCGAATGTTGGTGGTGATTATCTTGACTATATAAAATTCAGTGAAAATAGATTTGCGTTTTGTATTGCAGATATTTCTGGAAAAGGAGTAGCCGCAGCATTATTGATGGCGAATTTCCAAGCATTAATTCAAAATTTGATCTATCAGTATCGAGATTTGGAGACATTTGTCTTTGCATTGAACCAGTCTGTCTATCGGATTACAAAGGCGGATAAGTTTATTACGTTTTTTATAGCTGAGATAGATACTGATCTCAGAACGATGAGGTATATCAATGCGGGTCATTATCCTCCGGTAATGATAAATGGTGGTAAATTACTCCGGTTAGATCAAGGAAGTACCTTTATAGGTGCATTCGAAAAACTTCCGTATATCAACGAGAATGTTATTGATCTTGATGGAGAGGCAATGATACTTTCATTTACAGATGGACTAGCAGAGTTGCAAGATGAATCAGGTGCATATTTCGATGATGATAAAATTGAAAACTTTGTAAAAGAACACCAAGGAGGAAGCCCAGACGAATTCAACGAACAGTTGTTAAATGAAATTGATAGATTTAGAGGAGGGAAAGAATATTCTGACGATATCGCTATCTTGACGTGCAAAATATACTAACAATCATTCAGTTATTGGCTGTGTAGACTAATAGAGAATAAGAACTTGAACAATGAGTACTAGAAAATATCAACCAAGACGTAATAGAACTACTGCAGCTGCCATATCTTTTATTCTAGGTGCGGTAGGTGGCCAGCGTTTTTACTTGCGTCAAAGAGCCCCTGCTTTTTTTATGCTTTTTATGTTGATAGCTACGAGTTTTAAGATCGCACCGCTTTTTTTTATTGTTGGAATATTTGAGGCGGTACGTTTTCTTAGTATGAGTGATCAAGAATTCGATGGGAGATATAATAGGTATTCATCTAAAAACAGAAAAGACGACTACCTAGAGCAACGAAGAGAACGACAAGTCCAAAAAAGTAGAAATAGAACAAGTACAAGAAGAGAACAAAGAGCACCAGCTCCGACAAGGTCTTCAGCTTTAAAAGCCAATCCATTTAAAAATAGTGGTATTAAAAAATATAAGGATTATGATCTTGAGGGAGCGATTGAAGATTTTGCGCAAGGACTAAGTATCAATCCTAGTGATATTGCACTCCACTTCAATATTGCTTGTGCATACAGTATGACAGAAGTGAAAGATAAAGCTTACTATCATTTAACAAAAGCTGTAGAGTTAGGATTTAAAGACTTCGAAAAAATAAAAACTAAAGATGATCTAGCATTTGTAAGAATTCAGCCAGAGTTTGATGAGTTCGAGGAAAATGGATTTAAACTAGGTGCTCGGTCCGCATCTCAATCCAAAAGTACAAGAGACGAACAATCAGACGAAGAATTGGTTATTACTGACGATGTATTGTTGTCTCAACTAAATAAACTTGCAGAATTAAGAAAAAAAGGGTTACTAAGCACTGAAGAATTCAATTTGGAGCGAAAAAAACTTCTCCGACGCTAGTAGCTGACATTTTATTAATAAAGTAAAGAATCAAGATACAAAACAGGTATAATTATTGTTAAGTACATAATATAACTATAAACACATCCTTTTGATAGCGAAAGATCTCATATCACACGAATTATCTCCATTGCGAACAAGTGATACTGGAGAAGAGTCCATCACGATGATGAGCATCTTTCATGTGAAACACTTGCCAATCGTAAATGACACTCAATTTTTAGGTCTTATATCGGAAGAAATAATTTTGAATAACGATATGGATGAGCCTATCGGTTCCTATAGTCTTGGGCTCGCAAGACCATTTGCCAAAGATACCGATCATATATTTGAAGTGATGAGCAAAATGGCTAGCGGAAGACTCACTGTCATACCAATAGTGGATGAAGATGAAAACTATCTCGGGCTCATATCTATGGAGGATCTGATTCAGTATTATGCAAATAGCTTTTCGTTTTCTGAACCTGGTAGTATTTTAGTTATTGCCACTTCAAAACCACAATATAGTCTTGCAGAGATATCTAGAATAGTGGAATCTGAGAATGCAGCTATTTTAAGTACTTTTCTTACGAATGCAGAGGAAAGTAACATTGTGCAAGTCACACTCAAAATCAACAAACAAGATATTGGTGCCATCATATCTTCCTTCCAAAGGTTTAGTTATGATATCACAGCTTCTTTCTCAGACTATGAATATATAGACGATCTTAAAGAAAGATATGATTCGCTAATGAGTTACCTCAATGTGTAAATCAATATTCTTCTTATTTTATTTCCTAACATTGCTAGTGAATGCATCTGCACAGTCTGTGGATTACTTTGTAGTATCTGATATTGTAATCAAAGGAAACAAACGAACTAAACCCAATGTAATATTCAACGAGTTAGACTTTGCGATAGGCGATACAATATATACTTCGGAGCTTCCTATAAGAAAAAAGGAGAACGAAAAACGATTGCTTGGTACAGCATTGTTTACAGGAGCAATACTTAATATTAGCAAATGGAATATTGAAGATGGAACCACTAATATTGTTATTGCTTTACAAGAGAACTGGTATATCTACCCATCCTTAATCTTCGAATTGGCAGACAGAAACTTCAATGTCTGGTGGACGGATCAAAACAGGGACTTCAGTAGAGTCAATTACGGTCTGAGCATCGACCATATAAATGTAACAGGCAGAAAAGACAAGCTAAAACTGAAAGTGCAACAAGGATATACAAGAAAGTATGAACTGAAATATAACTATCCATACATATCGCAGACTTGGGGTGCCTTCGGGGAGATATTCTTTGCCAACCAAAAAGAGATAGGGTATACTACTAATGATAATAAGACGGTATTTGAAAAGCGCGATGATGAACGAATCTTATTGAGGAGATTTAGGACGGGACTGGGAGCTAATTATAGACCGGATGTTTACCAATTCCATGATTTCAAGCTAGAATACCACCAAAATAGTATAGATGACGTAATCGCTGAAGATGTAGCACCTGATTATTTTCTGAATGGTGAAACGAGTCAAAGGTATTTTGCTTTGAAGTATGATTTCTCTTATGATAAGAGAATATTTAATCTATATCCAGAAGGCGGATTTATGTTTTTTGGGAATATTACTAAAGAAGGTCTCGGAATCTTCGATGATTTCAACAACCTATCTGTTGCTGTAGGCGTAGAAAAATATTTTCAACTGGGAGAAAGATGGATTTGGGGTGGAAGAATTAAAGCAAAAACAAATTTAATCCGAAATACAGTCGCATTTGCTAACAATACCGGTCTTGGATATGGAAATGACCTAGTAAGAGGTTACGAATTGTATGTGGTAGATGGTACGGATTGGGCATTAGCAAAAACCTCACTGAGATATAGATTGTATAAAAAGAATATGAATTGGGGAAAGTATATGCTTTTGCAACAGTTCAAACAAATGAATCTTCGAATATTCCTTAGAGCAAATCTTGATTTTGGTTTTGTAAATGAGCCAACATATAAAGATTCAAATACACTAAATAATCGATTTTTAGTTGGGTATGGGCCTGCCGTTGACATGTTACTATACCATACTTTTATCATGTCTTTTGAGTATAGTTTCAATCATTTGGGAGAGGGAGGTTTGTTTTTAAGTTCTTCTTTCAATTTTTAAATTGAGCTGTACATAATAGCCAAAGGTGTTTATATATACAGAAAATAAGCGTCAGTAAGTGCATTTCATTCTTAATACTTAAATTCTCCGATGCTTGCGTTGGGGTCATAAAAAAGATGTTTTTGCATAAAAACGCCTTATCACAAAAAAGATACGAGTTCCGACCTTTTAGGTAGGAAAATTTTTGGCTAATGCTCCATCCGCTTGCGGAGGGGTAGTCAAAATTTAGATCTTTTTTACTTAGGAGCGACGCCACCTATTTGATTTAAACTACGAGAAACGAAATTTCGAGAAAATATTATATAATTACAATATTGGAATAAATCTCTAACCTTCAGTGTAATAAGAATATTTATATATTATTTCCTGTAGTCTATTCAGATTTCTCTTAAATTGAATAAAATGCACATCTAAGTATTTTATTTTCAGTAACTACACGATTCGATATAGAGCCAACATTTCTTTCAGCGATTGCGATTGCACCATACTAAGATCTTTCTTCCCAAACCCTTTAAATCTCTTCGTTGCTATGAAATGATAAATTCCGTCTTGGAACTACTTTGAAAGTGTACTCCGTTCAATCTACTTTATTTTCGGCTTCTCATAAACAACAAGAATACAACAATTAATAAGGCAGACAAACCAATAATCATACTCCAGTTCCAAGTGTCATTGGTGGGGCGGGTATCTCCTATTTGCACCAATCCCGCAATGATAAGGGTGAGCCCTCAATTTATCCGCAGACTCCAGATAATCCAATTTAGATTGTCTAAGAGATTGAGCTTTAGATTTACTATCCTTGAGGCGTGTATATATTCCTTTCACTATCTCGGAAGAAGAATAATCATCTATAGACCAAAGACTCGACACAAGGCTCTTTACACCTGCTTCGAAGAAGCCTCTATAGAGACTGATATCGCCTTTTCCTTTTTGAATCTCACCTTGTGCTGTATTGCATGCCGTTAAGACCACTAGCTCTGGACTTATATTAAGGTTTTGTAGGTCATAATTGGTCAATGATCCATCAGAGAAGAATATCTGACTTAGCATTGGATCAGTTTCATTTAGGCATACGTGAGTGGCTAGGTGTACAGCTGGGAAATCCTTTACATTATCAATAAATGAAGCCATCGTGGTATCTGCCTCTTTGAAATAGTTGCCATCATATATAGATTGCAGATACGTCAATTCATCCATTGCATAGTTAAGTTCCGTCAAATCTGAGCCATTACATTGACAATCTACCTCATCGTTAGTTGTGGAGAAATTTGGTGAAAGACCCAATATTGATTTAGATTCTGAAGTTGTCTTTTCTTGATTCATGAATTGATCAACGGACACCAAATTTGAAATGCTTTTTTCTGATAAAAGATATTCTTTAGTCTCAGGATTAATCAAACTAGAGAACGGAAACTTACTTGTCGCCCCATCTCGAATAATATAGAGTTGTTCAATATATTCTAAGCCACTTAGACTTCCCAGCAACAGGGAATAAAGTTGCTCTGATTGTGTTGAAAGATTACTTGTCGTCACACTAGATATAGTTGGTGATTGAGATAGAGGTGCTAAATAATAAATTAGCTTTCTAGCTATATTTTCATCTTGCAAGACATTTACTTGAACATCTGAATCACTTATAGTTAAGGCCACATATCCACTATCCATTGCAAAATATTCAATTATAGCCTCATCAGATGAAAGAAGATTCTTTACTTGGTCTAATAAGTAGTACTTATTTGAGGTATTAGCGAGGGCATAGTTCTGGGTAGTTCGACTTAAGATCATTACTAAATATAGCGAAATCTTCTTTTGCTTTAAACAATGCATCTTCATGAGATTTCTTTTTGACCATAGATGTGGAATCGGATTCATCTATCTCTGACAACAACTTAGTATATAAAGAAATATCATATCTCAACCTAGATTCCTTGTCTTTGACATTATCTGGCAAATCAGAGCTTAATACAGCTACCTTTTCTTTAATTCGCTCAATGAGCACACTATTTTTGTTTCGCTGAATCGTATTGTAAATTCCTCATAACATTCAGCTTTTGAGATGTCTTCTTCTGCATAAACCAGCAATTCGATATATTCTTGATATAGTGATTGCGCTTTAGCAACTATATAGTATTTTGAGCCTTTGTTGATGTAGCTCAATATCATATCATCTACAAGATTCATAGCGGCACGATATGTTCCTTTTGCTATAGTCAAATAGGTAGTGTCTGATGTCACTTTGAATAAACTTTTTGCATATTTTTGCTTTGGCAGTTAATAGCTCCAATCCTACCGTTGCTGAATTGGAAATTTGAATAGACGGATTCATAGACCAATCACCTTCTAAGTGTTTATCAAAGTGACAAAGTCCACTTTGATAAACGGTAAATGCTAATTTTATCGAATCTAACTTCACATAATTATTGGCCCTACGCATATATATTCTAGGTATTGCTGGAAATAATTGATTATCCGCGTTTACCAAAATAGCATCTTCCAAAGCTTCATTAAAACTATCTGCGGCTCTAATATGCTTTAATTTCTTAGTGTAATATTCACCATAAAGTTCATGCAAATAATATATTCTGTATTTTTTTTTTCTGGATTCAACTAATAAATGCAACGGCCTCATAACAATCAAGGGTGATGCCGAAAAATTCATTAGGATTTTTATATCCTAACCTTCTTCTGGTTCTATTATTAAGTTCATTTTGAACATATAGAATTTGATCATTTGCTACAGTTCTAAAAACACGGTCATTAGGAAAATTCCGTCTCACTAGAGCATTCAAATTTTCATTCGGTCCTCTTTGCCGGGAATGGTAAGGTTTAGCAAAAAAGACAAATTCAATTGTTCAGTAATATTTGCATGATTTCCAAATTTCTTCTCGGTATCGGATATAATAGTATGTATTAATGGATTCCGGAGTTCAAGCAGTTCTATTGTTTTCTTTTCAATTTCTAAAGCCATTTTATTACAAACCTTTCCCATATATATAAAGCCCTGTAACTCTGTTATTAATCGCAAGGAGAGCCTGTTTATGATTCTTGCTTATCACTAAATCAATCTCCAGATCACCAAATCTATGCCAATGTTCAACGATCGCTGGGCGTTGTGATATATCTACTCTTCCAAGGATTAAAAACCCCGTGTGTCCTTAACTCCTCCTCTTTTGCGGAACCGCATGCCTTTATTCCTAAGAGATTTATATAGTGCCACTAAGTACATGAGATTCATAAAAGGACAAAAAGTGGCATGGTATTCCTTTTAATGCTTTCCTAGACGAAAATAAGAAAGTTAATTATTGCAACAAGCACCAGATAATCTTTTAAAATGTAAAGGGTAATTGCTCCAATATTCGCTTTAGGAACAAATAAATTAGGAAATTAACCTTAGCTTATCAATTTAAGAAATAGTCATTATAGAGGCCTCATATTTCACATAGTATCACAAACGCTACATTTCGTATCAATAAGATTAGGCAAATTCCCTAAAATATCTTACATTTGCGGCAGAATGGAGAGTAGAAGAGGGAACGGTTAGTTCCCTTTTTTCATTCAACTACGTCATTGTAAGGGAAATTGAGCATGATAGAAAAGAAATTTGAAAAGCTTATTGATCAGGCTATTAAGGAGTTAGAGTATGATGATTGCTTTCTCGTTGATTTGAGAGTAAACAATAATAAAGTAGAAATATTCCTTGACAGTGATGATTCTATTACTTTTTTGAAATGTAGAAAAGTAAGTCGATTTATTGAAGCTGTAATTGATGAAGAACAATGGTTAGGCATAAAATATACACTTGATGTAAGTTCTGCCGGGGTAGGTAAGCCGTTAATTATGACGAGACAATATCTAAAAAATATAGGTCGAGACATAGAAGTGAAAATTCACGGAGAGGAGAAAGAAAAGGTTCTTGGAGAACTTGTGGCGGCATCTGAAGAAAGTATAAGTGTATATTACGAAGAAATCGTCAAAGAAGGTAAAAAGAAGAAGACCTTGGAGATCACTCGAGAAATACTTAGAGAGGAGATCAGGGAAGCTAAGATCAAGATCAGCTTCAAAAAGAAGTAAAGTAGAGCATCTCAATTAGTAGCGGTTCTTAAGATATAAATGTTAGAATAATATGGTAGTTAAAAATTTAATGAAATGATGAATTTAGTAGAATCATTTTCGGAATTTAAAGCCGGTAAAAATATAGATAGACCTACAATGGTGCGTGTATTGGAAGATGTTCTTCGTACATTGATCAAAAAAAAATATGGGTCTGATGAGAATTTTGACGTAATCGTGAATACACAGAACGGTGATCTCGAGATGTGGAGAGTAAGACAGATCGTCCCAGATGGTGAGGTGATGGATGAGCAAGCTCAGATATCGTTTTCAGAAGCGGTATCTATTGATGAGGATTATGAAGTGGGTGAAGAATGTTATGAAGGATTGACACTTGAAGAGTTTGGAAGAAGATCAATTATGGCAGCTCGTCAAACGTTGATTTCTCGTATTATGGATCTTGAAAAAGATGAGGTATACAAGAAATACATGGATAGAGTTGGTGAAATCGTACTTTGTGAAGTGAGTCAAATCCTAAAGAGGGAATTACTTATCATAGATGATGTAACTGGAAACGAATTGATACTTCCTAGAAATGAAATGATTCGAGCTGATTATTATCGCAAAGGTGATATGGTTAGAGGAATCATCAGAAGAGTAGAAATGAAGAATAATAATCCTGTAGTGATCGTATCACGAACGGATAGTTTATTTTTAGAAAAACTACTTGAGCAAGAAGTACCAGAGATAGAGGATGGACTGATCACTGTAAAGAAAATCGTAAGAATCCCAGGAGAAAGAGCAAAAGTAGCTGTTGAGTCTTATGATGATAGAATCGATCCAGTAGGAGCTTGTGTAGGTATGAAAGGGTCAAGAATCCATGGTATCGTAAGAGAATTGAAAAACGAAAATATTGATATCGTAAATTATACTGCGAATAGTCAGCTATTCATCCAGAGATCATTGACGCCGGCAAAGGTTTCATCAATCAATTTGGATGATGAGAAGATGACTGCAGCTGTATTCCTCAAGCCTGATCAAGTATCATTGGCTATTGGAAAAGGAGGTAGTAATATCAAGTTGGCCAGTAAGTTAACAGGATATGAAATCGATGTGTTCAGAGAGACAGACGAAGCAGAGTTAGAAGATGTAGAGCTAGACGAATTTAGCGATGAGATCGAAGAGTGGGTAATTACTTCACTTAAGAACATTGGTTGTGATACTGCAAGATCAGTACTACAATTGAGTAAGCAAGAATTGGTTAGAAGAACGGATCTAGAAGAAGAGACGATCGATGAGGTAATCAATATCTTAGAAACAGAACTTAAAGAAGAATAGTGGGTTATTTCACTTGTTCTCAAATAAAATATTAGAGATATTGGCAAATGTCTCTTTAGTGTCGAATCATAGATTAGACTGATATAAAGAGATATAGCGATATATCTTATTCCCTGATCCCTGATGGAAAAGGGCTGATATTATAGGTGGGTATAATGTATGTACCTTTTAAAGAAGAAACTTAAAAAAGCTGAATGGCGGCAATAAGATTAGTAAAAATAGCGAAAGAACTAAACGTTGGTACGAGCACTATCGTAGACTTCCTTAAAGGGAAGGGTTATGATATTGAAAATAAACCTACGTCTAAGATTTCGGATAAGATGCACGATGAGTTGCTATTAGAATTTAGCGACTCTATGGCAGCAAAAGAAAAGGCAGACAAGTTAGTCATCGGAAGTCGGTACGAGAATAAAGAAGTTGCTCCAGCCCCTCCTGTTGTAAAAACTCCAGAGCCAGTACCTGTGGTATTGAAAGATGTTCCTGAAGTAAAAGAAGTGATTGCACCTGTACCTGTACCCGTACCTACTTCAGCTCCAGCTCCGGTGCCAGAACCCGTAAAAGAGGTTGTGGTTCCTGAAGTAAAAGAAGCGCCAGCCCCTGCACCAGTTGTTGAAGTGGAAGCTCCGAAAAAGGTAATAGAAAAGGTAGAACCAGTCAAGGAAGTTGTTGCTGAAAAGGTCGAAGCTCCTAAAAGAGTCGTACCTGGCATCAAAATTTTAGGTAAAATCGATCTTAGTACAGCTGGAAAGCCGCCAAAGAAAACTAAAAGAGAAGAACCTAAACAAAAGCCTATTCCAGAGGTGAAGCCTGAAGTGAAGCCTGAAGTGAAGAAAGAAGTCGCAGCAAAAGCACCAACTGAAAAAGTAGAGATGCAGAAACCAGCAGTAGTTGGGCCTACGCCTAAAAAAGGAGCTAAAGCTCCCGTGGTTGAGGAAATGATGAGGGCTAAAACTCCAGCATTGGCGGGTCTGAAGATCCAAGGTAAGATTGATCTTAGTACGATCCAGCCTGATAAAAAGCCGAAAAAGGAAACTAAAAAAGACACTGAGGGAGATAGAAAGAAAAGAAAACGTAAAAAGATTCCTGCTAAAGGTGTACCAGCAACAGGTGGTGGTAGCAATAGAGCCGGCAGCAATAGAGCTGGCAGCAATAGAGCTGGCAGTAATAGAGCGGGCAGCAATAGAGCCGCTAGCTCAAGAGGAAGTAGCCGTAGAGATGAGGTAAAAGAAGTTACTCAAAAAGAGATCGATGATAAGATCAAAGCAACTATGGCTAGATTGTCTGGTGGCGGTAAAAATAAGCGTCAAAAGATAAGAAGAGAAAATAGAGACGAAAAGAAAGAAAAACAAGAAATTAAAGACCAAGAAGCTGTAGAAACGACTCTAAAAGTGACGGAATTTGTCGCTGTGTCTGAGTTGGCTAGTCTTATGGAAAAGCCAGTAACAGAAGTCATCATGACGTGTATGTCTCTTGGAGTGATTGTTTCTATTAACCAAAGATTAGATGCAGAAGTTATCGAGTTGGTAGCGAGTGAATTTGGTTTTGAGGTAGAATTTATCGGAGTAGAGGAGGAAGAAGAGGAAGAAGAAGAAATCATCGATGATCCGGCAGATTTGGAGCCAAGAGCACCAATTGTAACTGTAATGGGACACGTAGATCACGGGAAGACATCATTGTTGGATTTTATCAGAAACGCAAATGTAGCGGATGGTGAAGCAGGGGGTATCACGCAGCACATTGGTGCATATGAAGTAGCAGCTGGTCCTGATAAAAAGAAAGTTACTTTCTTAGATACTCCGGGTCACGAGGCCTTTACTGCCATGAGAGCAAGGGGTGCTAAGGTGACAGATGTAGCGATCATTATCGTAGCGGCGGATGACAGGATCATGCCTCAAACGAAAGAAGCAATATCTCACGCACAGGCGGCAGGTGTACCTATCGTTTTTGCGATCAACAAGATTGATAAAGACGGTGCAGATCCAGAAAGAATAAAATCTGAGCTAGCACAAATGAATTTCCAAGTAGAAGATTGGGGTGGTACATATCAGTCACAAGATATATCGGCTAAGAAAGGTGAGAATATTGATAAATTATTGGAAAAAGTAATTCTAGAGTCCGAATTACTGGAACTTAAAGCTAACCCTAATAGAGATGCGCTCGGTACAGTAATAGAGGCATCACTGGATAAGGGCAGAGGTTATGTAACCAAGATGCTAGTGCAGAACGGAACATTGAAAGTAGGAGATTCTATAGTAGCTGGATCACACTCTGGTAAGGTGAAGGCGATGTTTAATGAGAAAGGAAAGAGAGTAAAAGTAGCTGGACCTTCAGCTCCTGTATTGGTTCTTGGATTGAGCGGCGCACCACAAGCGGGTGAGAAGTTCAAGGTGATGGAGTCAGAGCAAGAAGCTAGACAATTAGCGACTAAGCGTTCTCAAATAGAAAGAGAGCAATCTAACAGAGCAAGCAAGCGTATATCACTTGATGAGATCGGAAGACGACTGGCCCTTGGTAGTTTCAAAGAATTGAACTTGATCGTAAAGGGTGATGTAGATGGATCGATCGAAGCTCTATCTGATTCATTGATCAAGCAATCTGTCGAATCTATCCAAGTAAATGTGATACATAAGGCAGTAGGTCAAATTGTAGAATCAGATATTCTATTGGCTTCTGCATCGGATGCGATCATCATTGGTTTCCAAGTAAGACCTTCATCTAATGCTAGACAATTGGCAGAAAGAGAAGGGGTAGAAATTAAAACATACTCTATCATCTACGAAGCGATCGAGGAGATCAAATTGGCGATGGAAGGAATGCTAGAACCTACCAAGGAGGAGAAAATCCAAGGTCAAGTCGAAGTTCGTGAAACATATAAAATATCTAAAATCGGTACGATTGCAGGGTGTTATGTTACGGAAGGAAAGATCTTTAGAAACAGTCACATCAGAATAATTAGGGATGGTATTGTTGTATATCCTACTAAAGAAGGAGTTATCGGAGAGATCTCAGGCTTGAAGCGTTTCAAAGAAGATGCTAAAGAAGTGAAATTCGGATTTGAGTGTGGTATCACAATCAAAAACTTCAATGATATTAAAGTTGGTGATATTATTGAACCGTATGAAGTTATAGAAGTGAAACAAACACTTAATGGATAATGAGCGCTAATCGCTCGTTGTAGTTATCTATAAATGAATATAAATCCCTAGATGAAATTTTGTCTAGGGATTTTTTGTTGAAATCTAAACTGCGTAGATAATTCAAGCACGTCCCAAAATAATGGCCTACATACTTTCAAGTATAAACGGAATATCCTTGTGCAACAAAAACGAACTAAATACATTTATTTGTTTTACTAGGGGAGATTTTAGTTTGTGTTAAAGCACGAAGGTCCATTAGGAGTGTGAATCATTACTAACTTCAGTTTCTTTCAATTAGGAAATATAATTAGTACCATGGCCCTACTATATTTTATCAAAATTCTGACAATTGACTAAAAAGGAAAAACTCAAATTGTTCCTAGACAAAAAAGTCAAACACTACAATGTATCAGGCTTCATAGACCTAGATCCTGTAGGAATCCCTCATCGGTTCACCAAAAAAGAAGATATAGAAATTACTGCTTTCTGGACATCGATCCTAGCATGGGGGCAGAGAGTAACTATAATCAATAAAGCAAACCAGCTTTTCGAATTGATGGATGGCTCTCCGCACGATTTTATTATCAATCATGAAGAAAGTGATCGAAAACGCTTTGCTGATTTCAAACACAGAACTTTTAATTATATAGATACGATTTACTTTTTGGAGTTTTTACAAAACCATTATCGTAAGCATGATTCATTAGAAGATGCTTTTTTGGGTGATAGTAAGTTTACGGATGTAGAGACATCATTGATTCATTTCCGAGAATATTTTTTTGATCATCCTTATGCACCTCAAAGAACCACCAAGCACATAGCTAGTCCTGCTCGTAAATCTACTTGTAAGCGATTGAATATGTTTCTCCGATGGATGGTGAGAAAAGATGACAATGGAGTAGATTTTGGTATTTGGAAACGTATTCCTACTTCAGCTCTTATGATGCCATTGGATGTGCATGTGGAAAGAGTCGCTCGTCATATTGGTATTTTGAAAAGAAAGCAGAAAGATTGGCAAACCGTGGTCGAGTTGACAGAAAATCTACGTCAATTTGATCCAGAGGACCCTGTGAAGTATGATTTTGCTTTGTTTGGGATGGGTGTTGATACAGATTTGGATCTTTTGATGTAGATGCTTGTATTCATACCATTTCTGTCCTAATATTTCGTAGATATTATTTTAAGGTAACTATACCCTGCGTTAAAGATACTTGTTCTAGCTACCTTTAGGATATTGTAAATACAGTAGTGGTAGGTGTTTGCTTCTGATTCACCATTCCTATGTCTTACGCATATCGGTTCTCGAGCTTGCTGCGCATGCTTCGATATAACGATTTGGTTTTATGTGCATTTCCTCTGCGAGAAAGGCATGCTTTTACAGCGCGTTTTCTTTTCAAGAAAGCCACCTTTTACGTGTATTTCCTCTGCGAGAAAGCCACCCTTTTATACCAAAATCCACTTGCTCATTAATCTAAATCGACATTCCAAAACATAATTAGTATAAGATCTCGCTCATCGCCTATCACTACATGTCGAAAATCCCGCATTTATTGCGGGGACTTACAGCTCGGTATGATTCGGAACTCGTTAAATCGCACCATAAAAAAAGCACTACCCTAATAAAAGAGCAGTGCTTTATTTTTATTTAATACTATAATTCTCCGATGCTTGCGTCGGAGTCATAAAAAGATGTTTTTGCATAAAAACGCCTTATCACAAAAAAGATCCGAATACCGACCTTTAGGTTGGAAAAATTTTGGCGAACGCTCCATCCGCTTGCGGAGGGGTAGTCAAAATTTAGGATCTTTTTTACTTAAGGAAGATTTTCCCTGGTTTAAATTAACGTATGATAGTAATATCTCCGTTTCTTACTCTGTCTCTACCATCTTGGAAGTACATAACTGAATACACATATACTCCAGGTTGAAGATCTGTAGTTCCAAACTTGCCATCCCAAGTAACCGATGTCGTCAATGGACTATATGGAGCGGTTACTTCAAATACAAGATTACCCCATCTATCCATAATTCTCACTGAGTTGACCATTACTTCCGGATCTCCAGTTACGACCATCCATTCATCATTTTCACCGTCGTTATTTGGGGATATGATATTTGGGATATCTACAGTAAATATTGGATCTGGTTCTGTTACCTCTACCTCTATAGATCTTACAACAGAACATCCATTGTTATAGAAGACTGTTACTTCATATGTTGTATTCACGATTGGTGCTTCATTTGATAAGCTGAAACATCCTACCTCATTACAAATAACACTTCCATTAGCAGTCCATACTACAGAATCTATCGCTAGACCTGTAAATAGAGATTGCTCGATACTATAGTTAGATATTTCTCCTACGATCAGTTCTGCAGCGCCATCGATTGTTGGCATTGGTTCTGAAGGCACAGTTACTGTCACTGACGTTTCCGCTGTACAAGTATTACCGTCTATAACCATGATATTGTATGTACCTTCCACTACTTCACTCATCAACGGAATATCTGTACCGTCTGCGGTAACGGTGTAGTTTCCATCTCCATTAATTGGTTCTATGCTCAACATCGTAGTTAAGTCATCATAACAATCGATAGTATCAGCTATAGCGGATACTTCAGGATTTTCGAATATGTTGAACGTAACGGAGTCTACAAAGAAGTCTTCACAACCAAACTCTTCTATCCAGGTATATAGGATCGTATGCGAACCTACACCCGCAGCAATAGGGTCAAAAGTTCCAGATACAGGATCTACTCCCGTACCAGAATAAGTACCTGATCCATCACCCGTAGCACCCATAGGTACTCCTAATACATCAACCGTAGCTAAGTCATCTGCAAAACAGAAATCCGTTTGACCTCCCATCGCAGTTACAGCAACAGCTACTTGTATGCACGCGGATGTTTCACACATACTAGTCATCATTACATCACCACAAGCACAATCACTTATAGCTACTACTCTTATTGCTACTTCTGTCCCTTCTGGTAGATTATCCGCTAAGAACGTGGTTGTTGATTGGATGCCCTGTGACACTTCTGAACCAGTACCTATAGTTAAGAAAATCTCGTAGTTCGTAACACAATCTACAGCATCCCATGTGTATGAAACCTCTGTTTCTGATGGAACACAATCTACAAGGCCAAAATCTAATTCTGGTTCGACTATAACCGATGCCATTGCTGGTGTAGTATTACATGTGCCATTGGTAACATCTAATAAAATATTAAATGTACCGTCAGTATTGAATGTAGCTTCATATTCATTTGGATTTGCAGTAGCAGTAATGGTAACATCTGATCCTGTCCAATCTATCGTTTGATTTGGTAGATTTGATCCTGTATAATCGAATGTTACTGTTGACCCAACACATATTGGATCAAGTGCTACATTAAACGAAGCCGTCGGAACTTGGGTGATGTTCACTGTGATATTATCAGAATATCCACCACATCCATTTTCTATGTATTCTACGGTGATTAAATTTGGTCCTTCTTGAAGATCAACGTCATTAGGGTCAAATTGATTACCTATTACACCTACTCCGGACCAGATTGTATCACCTAATCCGTCTCCATCACTCAATATTATTGCTGATAAGTCAATAAGTGGATTAGTACCATCCACACAGATTTCTGTTGGAATCGTATTGATTGATACATCTACATTAGGGCATGCTTTTGCAAAACACTTTTGTACATCGTCACTGCCAGGGCATTTATTCCCGGATATTACGCTTATAGATATTGAAATACTATCATTAGGATTTAAACTCCCTTGAGCATATGATAAATCAGTCGTAGTAAATGGTGTATCAACTGTCCCGTCAGCATTAGTTATTGTAATTATGTACCCTGTAGCTCCTGCAACTGGATCCCATCCAAATGCTACATTGTCAATTTCTTGCGTTGTACAGTCAATGACGAGTGGTTCTAATTCTGGATCTACAAATACAGTTCTTGTGAATTCTGATGATTCACAATCATCTTTTATCACTGTCAATGTGATTGTTTGCAATCCTGTTTGAGTAAATGTTATTGTAGGATCGGATTCATTAAATGTCTGACCATCGGATACTGAATAATCAGATGAATTAATTCCTAAAGTTCCATCATACGTCAAAGTGATAGCGGCTGTAATACAAACAGTATCTACACTTGTCGAGAATGATGCTGTAGGGGTTTCCAAAATTTCTATTTGGATAGATTCACTACCATTACATGGAATAATATCATCTGTCATAAAAGAATAAGTAATATTATTAACACCAATATCTGCTAGGGAAGGATCAAAAGTTCCTGCTTGAGCGTCTATAATACCGGGTCCAGAATATACTCCAGTTCCGTTTTCACCACTTGTAACTGTTGATGATAAATCAAAAGTGCCTGAAATATCCGCAGTACAGATAGATACTAATATTCCTGGTCCTGCGCCAGCATCTAGTTCTATAGTCGGTGCTATACAATCTTGAAGAATACAACCCGAGCTAGAAACTGTTGCTGTTTGACATACATCGCCAGTCATTATAATTAGGTCAATTGTTACCGTTTCTCCGTTTACTAATCCAGTCACTGTAAATGTCGTGCCAGACAATGTTCCTGTATGAAGGTCTCCATTTTGATCTGTAGATGTTACAACCACTTCATATCCAACTGCTCCTGGTACATCAGGCCATGTTAAATTTATTCCACCTGTCTCTTGATTACAATCGATTATGGGAAGCGGATTTAGGGGTGCTATTGTATTCACAAAATCAAAAGTTTCTGTAGATGTACATCCACCGTTGTGCGTTACCGTCAATGTAATTGTATGTTGAATTCCGCCATCTGCCCAACTCACTTCATGCGGACCAGGTCCGTTTCCACCCGTTGCATTGTTAATAGTACCTCCATCAAAATTCCATGTGTAACTGTCAATATCCGAAGGATCTCCAGAGAACTCGATTACTGCAGAACTATCTTGACACACTTCTGCTGTTACAGTGAAGGTTGGTGATAGTAATGGAACTAGGGTTATATTAATAGATGTAGGGTCTCCTTCTCCGCAACCATTTACACCTGTAAGTGATATGGTACCAGCTGTATTTCCTGCCCAGTTGATTTGTACAGTTTGATCAGATAAACCACCGCCACTTAAGACAGTAACTCCTGCTGGGATATCCCATATATAATTGAAAGCATCACCGAAATCAGATGCTGTATAGGTTTGAATACTGTCTGATTCACAGATCATCAAAGGAGGGCCTGTGATTGTAGGCATAGGAGGAAGTAAGCTATCGAAATCTACATCAACCATGTATTCGAAAGTACATGTTACTCCATCCTTTATAATCGTTCCAGTCAATACGTACAGGCCACTACCAGTTCCTATAGGAGCGATATTATCTAAAATATCTGTTGGGTTGAATGTATCATCTGGTAAATCACTTCCATTTGGATCTGTCCAAACCCAAGTAATGAAACTTTCATCCGTAGATAGAGAAATATCATAGGCAAATTCTAAAATTACTCCATCGGGAGTACAAATCCCTTCTGTTAGAGTTCCATTAAAAACATCTAATATTTCTAATTCAATATCAATAATTGAATCGCAACCATTAACATCGGTTTCTGTCATTAAGGGCAAGTTCGGGAGAGAAAAAGTAAGAGTTCCTCCAAAAGTTGCCTCAGTATAATCAGTTCCATCAATAGTTACTGGTAAATCCTCTCTACAAAAAGTCATATCAAATAACCCTTGATCTGAGACTGGGAAAAGGGCTATTTCTACTTCCTGGTCATACTCACATCCTAAAGCTGTGACAATCGGTGTTGTGTTTGTACCTATCACAAATGTTGTACTAGGTTCTTGCCATCCATCCATACCGTCACCATTTGGATCTACAGGATTTGTCGCTGAATCATTCATTAATGTTGTAACATCAAAATCAGCAATATCACATACTTCTTGCGTATCAAACTCCTCATCATCAAGTCCTTCAATTATTATTGTTCTACAGAAATTTCCAGACCAGTTTTGGCAACCGTTATTTATATTGTTAATACAAACGATATATTCACCTTCATTTTCAAAGTTAACTGGAAGCATACCATCTGTTGTCATTGGATCGGCATCACCTACAAAAGGTCCGCCTGATACAGTAGTAATAGACCATGAATGATCCACAGTAAGCTCTACTCCTTGTACAAGAAAAAGAATATTAGCATTTGGACAATAAGAATTTCCGTCAGTACAATCGGGAACCCCACCATTATCTATACACATATCAGTAGGTGTTAGATTAGGCGGTAATGGGGTACCCGTAATAGTAACGTCATAACTACAAACACTACTACTACATCCATCAATAAAGAAATAATATGTTTGGCCTTCTGTTAAGACATTAGAATCAAAGGTTACAGCGTTTAAATTACAACCCGGATCACAATAAACAGCTTCAGAAAATGTACAATCTGTATAAAGTCCAATCTGAACTCCTTCTACGCCTGTAGTACTTCCTGAGCAATTTGAAGGTGTTACGGTAACAGAATAAGTGCCACCATATGCCACAAAGGCAAACCATGAGATATTATGTGCCCCACCACCATTATTATCGGAATTTTGACATAATGGCTGAGGTTGCGGTTGGGGAGAATCAACACTAGGCATAATAGCACAAAATGATGAAAGTGAATTAATATCGCAAATGATTTGAGGGTCAGCAATCTGCTCACATATTGTTGTAGCTAGCAGATTTGGTGTATTACAATTAAAGAAATAACAAAAATCAACATACTCAACAAGTGGTGAAGTTAAAGGATTACAATTACTCAAGAGCGTAAAAGATGTTGACTGAGCCGGCATGGCATCAGATCCATTATCATCATTGTCAACCATGTCATTGGCGTCATTTGACCCAGGGCAAGGTTCCGCACCACTTAATACGCCACTAAAAGCGGTGATATCTATTTCTACATAATAATTACCTGGACCTATTTGTATCCCTGGGTTTGATGGGAATTCGTATACACCACCATTTGTTAATACATCATCAATTTTAGTGTTATCATCTGCATTGTAAAGATTTACCAAAACTCCAGCAGGGCCACCTTCTGTTCCATTTTGAGTAAAACTCATATCATCATCATAGAATACAGTGCCTGCTATAGTAATGAGCTGATAAACACCAGCATCCCATATCATTTCTTCATCGGTATCTTGAGATACTATATTTATGGTTGGAGTCTGACCAAACGATGCACCTGGAGCAGGATCTACATCACTATCCGTAGTCTCATCACCTCCCAAATCTTGAAATGTGAAAACAAAAGGGGGATTAGCAGGCCCTGGAGCTCCGGCAAATGAAAACTCAACATAATAATCACCTGGAGGGACAAGGTCAAATTCATACATTCCGCCACCAGATGTTTTAGTAAGAGGTTGAGCGGCACCGTCAGCATCTAAAGCTATTGCACCACCTACAAGATATAAGTTTACATTAATATCATCAACTCCGCCTACACCATCATCATCAATTCCATTTCCATTTTCATCACAGAAAACTTTGTTTCCGATTTTAGCGGGCAGCCAAAATCCTGCATCTATTCTTAATTGTTCATCTGTTTCAGCTGATAGTATCGTAATTAAGTGAGACCTTAAATAATTGGCATCACCTGAATCATTATTTGCGTCATTGTCTGTATCTGGATCATTTGCATCAGTATGAGCTGGATCAAATTCTGTTGGATACCAAGATACTCCACCAACTGGTGCAGGTAAATTAAATTCTACTCGGTAATCACCAGGTGCGACAAGCGTGAATTGATAAAAGCCGCCACCTGCTGTTACTTGATCAGGAACAGCTATGCCATCAGCTCCTATCGCTGCAGCACCTAAATCGTCAAGAAGAGAAACAGTAAGACCGTCTAGTCCAGGTTCTCCAGCATCTTGAATACCATCTCCATTCACATCTTCCCATACCATATCACCTATAGTAGATGCTACAACGAATCCTCCATCAATATTTGGATTGTGAATTACGTCGGCGGCAACATTATATACTATTGATTGGAATGAGTTAGCAGGATTAGCATCGCTATCGTTAGAAAAAACTCCAGCAGTATATGTTGTAGCGTACCAGTTTAAACCTCCCGCAGTAGGTAAAGAAAACTGAACTATATAAGCACCGGGTGCAAGGTTTCCAAATAAGTAATCTCCACCACCAGCAGTCATTGTCGAGGGCACTGCGATATTATCAGAATTCACTGCGGGGGCTCCAAAACCATCTAACAGTGTTACAGTGACTCCATCAATGCCATTGGTCAATTCCCCATCTTGAAAGCCATCTCCATTTATATCTTCCCAAACGAAATCTCCAATTGCAGTTGCAAAAAAGAGTCCTAAATCAACATCAACTTCTGTTTGTGCGCCTCCTGCCAAAACAAATGATGCACTGACTCCAGAAACAGGATCTACGTCATTGTCTGTAGTTGGACCTCCTACATTTAGCTTTGTAATTGCTAATACTTCGCTTCCTACAACAATTGCTGCAGGAGTCCATGCTGTTTCAACGTAGTGTACTGTATAGTTACCATCTGGTAAACCAGCGCCTCCATTATCAAATGTATATTCACCAGCGGCAGTTTCAACAAGGTTGTATTGTGTTACTCCTCCTTCCATTAAAAACAACTCTGTCATTGTCAATCCATTGACTGTTGCAAAGTCATCGTCTATTCCGTCGCCATCTAGATCTCTAAAGGCATTTACAACTACAGAATTCTGAGCAATTAAATCTTGGGAAATAAAAGATAGGCAGATTCCTATCAATAAAAGTAAATATTTTTTCATCAGTATGTTATTTCTATCTATATAATGGGCAGTCAATTAACTCGCAAAATAATCAAAATAGTTGTACCCACAGATAAGAATAGAATTAATTTGAAAGTGCTGCTATCCGTTTGGCGGACCAATTATTATATATCAATAATTCCAATCTCTAAACACCTGAAATAATGAGTATTAGATATAGGATATTGGTATAAATAAAAATGAAGAAAAAACAGATTTTTAGTCCTCATAGAGGTAATTGAGAAAACTTATTTCAATATTCTAGCTTCTTAACCAGAAAAAAACCGTCTTCACCTAGCTTTTGATACAAAGGCATGAGTATGAGACTATCATCTGAAGCTGTGATATCTCCTTTAATATCTTTTGCTATTATTTCGCCTTCTTTTATCCTTTGGAAGTTCTTGTAATTGGGTAGCATTCGGAAATGATCCCCTTCAGTAATACTATGTTTGGAGATCAATTTAGATACTTTAGGTAGATTCTTACTGTGCTCAATTAATAAATTATCATGTTGGTTTTCTACATATTCTGGAGATACACTCTTAATTGTTCTCATGCAATTAGTAATGGCTGCGATGGCTCTATTAACAGATAGATCTTCGTTATGTTGACCTGACTCAAAAGTAACGGGCACCATAGGGACGCCGAAATTTTCTTCAATAAAATAATGTAATGTCGTTCCTTTTATACCTTCTAACATCCCCATTATAACTGGCGCATGTAATTCTATAGCAATCTTGACACTTTCTTCATTATCAGTAACAATAGAAAATATACCACCAAAAGAAGATGTAGTATGTAGGTCCAAAACAATTACTTTTTCTGGCTTGATCTCATCAATTGCTTGACGAACTTCTCTAAGAATCTGTTTTATTTCTAACAATTCATCTTTAAGGTCAGTTTCATCTGAGCTGGCTACTATTTTTAGATTTTCTTCTGTAAAAGAACGATTGAGATCGGAATTTATGAATCTTTTGTTTTCATGCTTTGCTTTAAGGTTTCCGATTAATCCCAAGAAAGATCCGCAATACTCAAAATCAAGATTGGTGATAGGTTCTACTTCAAGCATCTTACCCATCATCTGTATTGCCTTGATTCCAGCGGGTTCATTGCCATGCATACCTCCTAATACTATGAGAAGGGGCCCAGGTTTAGTGCCGATGTATTTAGTAATTACTCTATTTCGAAACATTCAGAAAATCAGCTTTATTATTGGATTCGGATGGCGAAGGTAACAAGCGTATTCGTAAGAATCGCTCAGCACTACATATTTTTCAGAAGTTTCGAACCAATAGCGTATTCGTAAGAATCGCTCAGCACTATATATTTTTCAGAATTTTCGAACCAATAGCGTATTCGTAAGAATCGCTCAGCACTACATATTTTTCAGAAGTTTCGAACCAATAGCGTATTCGTAAGAATCGCTCAGCATCATGATATACGTTACGTTTTTTATAGTTGCCGAAGGCGGGCTAAACGCTGCATTAAGAATTCATTCACTAACCGATTTTCGCTACCGCATCAACTCAATGATCACGGATTGGAGTCACGGATATAGGATCATTGAGCGCTTGCGATCGGTGAGCTGAATTTGGATTTCGATGATTATTTCTGCTTTGGAATGTGCTCACCGAACTTCGCTACCGCATCAGCTCAATGATCACGGTTTTGGGGTTTAGTGTTTGGGAATTTGATAGATAAGAACTAAGTGAATTATATTTCCAGTCTTCATCTTTTTTGACCAGGCCAGGGTGAATAACATCTCTGTGCTTGTAACAGATTTGATTAACAAGTCTCTCTTGAGTTTTAATTATTACTCTCTTGAGTTACATTTTTTATAATTGCCAAATGCTTAGTTTAGTTTTGGATCAAGAATTAAGCCACTCATCGATCCTACGGTTCAACGATTGACTGAGGGACCAACCCAAGAATTTCAGGAGATACGAAAGATTTTAATTGTAATTTATGAGTGTGAATAATGCATAAAATACATATCTAATACGTTTGAGGCGAAGGATATCCAATTACAACAAAACAATTTGTTATTTTTGTACTTTATTTTCAAAAAAAATATAACCAATAAATGTTGAAGCAACTCATATTGACCGTATTAGCGACTATTTTTATAATGAATGTCCAGGCACAATCAGATAGTGATGTACTCATGACTGTAGGCGATGACAAAGTCACAGTAGGAGAATTCAGATATATCTACGAGAAAAACAATGGTAAAACTGCTGATTACAGTGATGCTAGCCTTGGAGAATATGTAGATCTATATACTAAGTTTAAGCTGAAAGTAGCTAAGGCTCGTGACATGAAACTGGATACGATCGTATCTCTTCAAAAAGAATTAGACGGTTACAGAACTCAATTAGCCAATTCTTTTTTGACAGACAGAGAAGTAGTAGACAAACTAATCAAAGAGATAGTAGATCGTAAAAAGCAAGATGTTAGGATAAGCCATATCCTGGTAAACGTAAATGCGAAAGGGCCTAATAATCTTCAAGATAAAGCAAGAAAAAAGCTATTAAACCTTAAACAACAAATCGCAGAAGGTAAAACTTTTGAAGAGCTGGCTAAGGAATATTCAGATGATAATAACACTAAAGACAAAGGTGGAGACCTTGGGTTCATTACAGCTAGTTTACCAAATGGATTTTATGAACTGGAAAATGTGATGTATAATCTTGATGTAAATGAAGTGTCGGATCCTATAAAAACAAAGCTTGGTTTTCATATCGTAAAAGTGATAGAGAAAAGGGAAGCAAGAGGCATGATAAAAGTAGCTCATATTTTCAAAAAAGTTGATAAGGTCAAAAGAGGAAATATAAACGCTGCTAAAAAATCAATGGACAGTATATATGTTGCTCTTCAAGCGGGCGCTATTTTCGAAAAATTAGCAAGTCTACACTCTGATGATAGAGCGACTAAAACTAAAGGTGGTGTTTTGCCAGCTTTTGGTATAGCGGTTTATGATTCTCAATTTGAGGATGCTGCTTTTGGTCTTAAAAATGAAGGTGATTATTCTGCGCCTATTTTGACTTCTGTTGGCTACCATATTATTAAAAAAATAGGAAACCCAACACCACCGACGCTTGCACAAGTAAAATTGCAGTTTAAAGATAAAATTGTAAAATACGATAGATACGAAAGTGCTCAGAAAGAGATGATCGAAAAGATAAAATCGACGAGCCAGTTTAGAGAGAAAAGAAATGCACTTGCAAAATTCACCAAGACTTTAGATGAATCTTTCTACTCTTACAAATGGCAACCAGCAAAATCATTGGGAAATGATTTACTTCTTGCTTTTGGACCTAATCAAGATGAAAGTGTAAAAGACTTTGCTAAATATGCTAAAAAGCAAACTCGACTCAGAAGCCAATTCGATAAGTCAAAACCACTAAATGAGGCGGTAGGGGTAGTATATGATGCATTTGTAAAGGAAAAAGCATATGCATATGAGCAAGCAAACCTAGAAAATAAATATCCTGAATTCAAAGCACTTATGCGTGAGTACCAAGAAGGGATATTATTATTCGAGGCTACGAAAATAAATGTGTGGGATAAAGCAAATATGGATACAATAGGACTTTACAGTTTCTATGAGCAGAATAAGAGTAAATATATATTCGAAGAGCAAGCAACTATAGGCAAATACATCGTCAATACTAATGATGAAAAAAGGGTGAAAAAAATCATGAAGTGTGCAAAGAAGCAGAACAGTGAGAAAACACTAAAAAGATTCAACAAAGACGGTGCAGAAATGCTAGAATATAGTGAGGTGACGGTAGAGCCTGGCAGTAAAGAGTTAGTTGGGCTTGACTTTAAGAAAAAGTCAGTTTCTCAACCGGTATACGATAAAAACAGTAAAAAAACACTCTTCAAAAAAGTAGTAAAAATAAGCCCTTCGAGGCGAAAATCGCTGAAAGAGTCAAGAGGGTATGTAGTAGCTGATTATCAAGATCAACTGGAAAGACAATGGATTACAGATCTTAAAAAACAATATCCTGTAAAGCTAAATGATGCGGTTTATAAATCACTAAAAAAATAAAATTGACTATTCGCTATTCTATATTTGCTTTCATATTGCTAGGTTTCTTTCTAGTGGGGTGTGATGGTTTTAATAACCTATTTAAAGAAAAACGGACGATAGCTAAGGATGATATATTGTTAGCTTCTGTAGAAGGTAGAGATATGTACCTATCCGAGGTGAAGGAAATGTTATCTGCTAAGACTCAATCTGATAGCCTCAGTCAATTAAATTATTTTATAGAATCTTGGATAAAAAGGAATGTAGTACTCACAGAAGCCGAGATTAACTTTCCAGAAAATATCGACATATATAAATTGGTGGAAGATTATAAATCATCTCTTCTATTGCATAACTACAGGCAGATACTCATAGAAAAAGAACTCGATACTACAGTCACTCTCGAGCAAGAGAAAGAGTACTACGAAGCAAACAAAGAGCAATATAGACTTCAAAATAGAATATGCCGGGGAAGAATTGCCTCGGTTTCAGAGAAGGCTTCCAAAATGGAAAAGTTTTATAGAAATTGGAAAAAAAATGATTCTCTCGCTATTGATTCTTACCTAGAAGAGTATGCCGCAAGTAGAATGGACGATGATACATCATGGTTTACCGTTGATGAGTTTTTATCTTTTCTCCCGCATGATTCATTTAAATCTTCAGACTTCTATAAAACAAGGAACTTACAGAAAAATTATGAAAAATATGAATATTTTGTCAAGATCACTGATGTCTTAGATCAAAATGAAACAGCTCCTTTTTTTTATGTAAAAGAGAGTATCAGGAAATTGATAATTCATAAACGTAAAAAACAAATTCTCGATAATATTGAGCAAAATCTATATAAAAAATACTTAAAATCAAATAGGATTAAGGTTTATACGACAGGTTAGAATAGGTGTAGCAGAAACATTGAACTGATTTAATCAAACAACAAAGCCAATGGTTAACCTTTGGCTTTGTTGTTTTGAAATTGATGAATCATCACTCCTTTATGAATTTTAGAATTTGCACACCTTCGCCTTTATTATTGGTCAACTTAATGAAATAAAGGCCAGGAGTTAATTTTTGCAAATCAATCTTGTTGCTATATATCCCACTTACCATCTGTCGACCATTTATATCCATAATGGAGAATTGATAAGTGTTATTTACATTATCTAAAAATAATACATCATTACTAGGATTCGGATATAGAATTATTGGAAAAAGTTCATTTTCCGAAATTGAAGTTACCAAAGATGTACAAGACAGGATAGCGGTTACATTAGGACATTGGCCATCTGAAACAGCCTCTATCGCAAATTCTACTTCTTCGGTACTGCCTAAATTATTTATATCAATTGTAGTATTTGTAGTTTCAAAAGGTGAATTACCGTTTACGCTAATAAGGTAAGAAGTTGCGCCCTGCAGATCATTCCAATTAAACTGAATCATGCCGCTGCCTGGATTACATGATATATTAATAGGATCTAATGGTGGTTCTACTATTAACGTTTGCGTATATACTTCTGACAGACAGTCCCCTTTCGAAACAATAAGTTCTATAATCTTCTCTCCAGGAAGTATAAAAGAAACACTTGGATTAGGTATGTTATCTACGCTGCCTACTCCTGTATTCCAAGCATAATTATCCACATCTATTAGGCCAGTATATTGTAGTTGTACTTCTTCAGACAAACAAATGGTACCAGAACTTAAGGTAAATGTTGCTTCTGGAGAATCTACAACCTCGATATCGATAGATGTTTCTTCTGACTCACAATTATCTTTTATTACTCTTAAGAAAATGGTCTTAACACCAGCTGTCTGAAATGTAATAGTAGGATTTGGTACAGGATCAATAGATATTTCGGAACTTTGCCAATCATAAGAATCTACACCTTGTGACCCAGTATAATTAAGTGTCAATGATCCACCTTTACAGGCGACTATATCATCAGTTGAAATAGATGCAATTGGAGCTTCTAGAACAGTAAGAACTATAGTCTCTGTTTCAGAGCAGCCATTTTCATCAATATAAGTGTAGGTGATGGTATTAATTCCAATTTCAGCTTCTTTTGGGTCGAACAGACCAATAGAATTAATTATTCCTGAACCAGAAAATGTTCCTGTCCCATTAACCTGACTGGTTACTATTGCATTGATCGTAAATTCACCAGAGTCGTTTTGGCAGAATGTCGACTGAGCGGATGAAAGTGCGATAGCAATTGATGGGCAATCTTGAGCTTCGCAAGTTATTAAAGTTGATACTGGGTCTGTACATACCCCATCCACCTGAGTTTGAAGCAGTATAAGAGTTACTATACTTCCTCCACTTAACCCAGAAACCCTAAATGAAGAATTTCCTTCAAATTCACCTGTTTGACCAGTAAATATCTCCACTTCATAACTCACACCAGATTGTTCTTGCCATACAAAAAGTATGTCATTTATAGTAGGTTGACAGGTTATTGTTGCTGAAGCGAAAGGTTCTAACACATCAATAGTTTTGATAATTGCTTCTGAAACACAACCACTTGTATTTGTAGTTTTTAAAGTTACTGTTTTAGTGCCTGGGGTAGTCCATGATAATACATTTGGTCCCATATTAAAACTGCTACCACTTATAACTTGTGCACCGTCAAAGGTCCATAAATAAGAGGTTATATTGATATCATTGCCTGTTGAGGTCACAGAAGATTCTCCACCAACACAAGATTCTGCATCGATGCTAAAGTTTGGTAATGTTGTAGGGATAACGGTAATAGAAAGATTAGCTATTTCACTAAATCCACATTCGTTTTCACTTTGTACGGATAATATTCCACCATTGGATCCAGCCCAGTCAACTGTAATCATATTTCCAAATGGTCCGCTTGTCGCAATAATCGTTGCATCAGATGGGACTGACCAAAAATAATTGAATGAAGGATCTCCGCCCATGGCAATATAAATAGCTTCACTATTAGATCCTCCACAAACCAAAGTAATACCTGAGATAGTAGGCGTAGGTGGTTGAATACTTATAAAGTCTACATCCACAGTATATATGTATACGCAAGAGAATCCATTTTTAATAATCGTTACTGTCAGCGAATAAATACCTGATGGATTGCCTATTAGTACTTCTATATCTGTAGGGTCATTATTGTTTTGTGGATCAAATAATATATTACCAAAGGGGTCTTGCCAAACATAATTTAAAAAAATAAAGCCTGTTGATTCTGCATCGTTATAGTCAAAATCAAGAATGATACTATTAAAGGTACACTGAGGAGGATTCATAAATCCATCAACAATATCTAGTTTTTCAATTGCGAAGTTTATAATACTGTCACAGCCATTTATATTTGGCGTTAGAGATAATACAGAATCAATCATAATAATATCAGAATCCGCAAATGAGGCCTGAGTAAGAGTGAAATCTTCTATTTGCATTGGTAGATCTTGCCCACATATTGCTAAGTATACAGCAGCTGGTGGTTCTTCGTCATAAGTTCCTAATTCAAATTGTTGATTATAAGAACATCCAGGAGTAAGTACTAGAGCTGTATTTAAACCTATCCCTATATCGACGGTTGATCCTTGCCAACCGTTGACTCCATCCCCGTTTGGATCAAAATTATCCAAAATAGCTACATCATAATTATTTTCTTCTCCTATACACACAAACTGATCGCTAAACTCTTCGTCGCCGACAAAAGGTATGTCACTTTTTACATTGATGGTTGTACAAAAACTTCCTGACCAATTTTGACATCCATTATTGATATTATTAATACATACTATATATTCACCTTCGTTGGTAAATGTTAATTTTAAGTTTTCATCTGTAGTCATCGGAGCTGGATTACCTATATATGGACCCCCAACAATTGTTGTGATAGTCCAACTATAATTGGCATTGATTCCAATTCCAACCGCTTCAAATCGAATGTCACCACCGATACAGTAGTCGGTGCTATCGCATTCTGTGACACCGTTATTATTCACACAGATTTTATCTGGAGACATATCAGGTGGAGTTGGTGATCCAAAAATATCAATAGAATAAGAGCAAACATCTCCACCGCAACCATCAATAAACAAATAGTAAGTTTCTCCCTGTACAAGAGAGCTAGAAGGTATATTAACAGGGGTAAGATTACAATCACCACTGCAGAAAACAGATTCTGAAAAGCTGCAATCCTGGTAAATACCTACTTGAATACCAGAAAGACCAATGTTTCCACCAGAGCAATTGGTAGGAATAATCGAAATGGTGTAAGTTCCACCATAAGCAACAAAACCAAACCATGAGATATTATCTGCGGGATCTGTAGTTCCTATGCATAAAGGGCTTGGTTGACTACCCCCTGAAATAGTATTTGGCATCATATTACAAAAAGAACCTAATACATTAATATCGCAAATAATGTTGGTATTTTGAATTTGATTACATGAGATACTTGCAAGCGGGTTCTCTTCTGTACAATCATTAACTCTGAAACAGAAGTCTATGTAATCTATAAGTACATTATTACTAGGATCATTGTCCGTTAAAGAAAATGAAGTAGTCCTAATACTAAATGGGTCTGTATCCGAGCCGTTATCATCATCGTCGATCATATCATCCGCTGGAGATGTACCAAAACAGCTATTTGTTTTATATAGGATCGCTCCAAACAAAAATTGTGAATCAGGAATTCTAATAAAATATTTACCGGGAAGTTGATTTAGAAATGCATAGTTGCCTCCAGTAGAAACAGTAGTAGCAATGATCGTAAAATCTTCAGCATCGACCAAGTCAACTATGACGCCATTTACTCCAGCTTCACCATCATACATGTTATTCACATCCTCATCAAGCCATATGGTGCCTATTATATCAGTATTTGCCATAGCCGAAAGCGGTAATAGGATAGCAATTATTACGCTATATAATTGACCTTTTATTTTTGTTGATTTTGTTTTTAATGAAATCATACCTTATTTTTTAATTCACCTATTAGTTAATCTGACCAAGCCAATAAAGACTTAAGTAAAATGGCTGAAAAGAAGTTGTTAAATCCGGTTTTGTAAAGAAAATAAATTACTTATGTCGGGGACTGACACTGATTATTCAGTTAAATATACAATCTAATTTTAAGAAAAAATAAAAAAAATCACAAATCATGGTCAACGCCTAAAATAGAATGCCAATGAGAAAAGATTGATGTTCCCCCAAAATTAACGGTTTAAGAGATTCTAGCATTGAATATGATGCACCTCTTCCAATTTTCGAATCTCTTAATCTTGCTATTCTTCATCAATCATTTCTATCTTTGTAAAAAATATAAAACATGAACGCATATAAAGCTCACTTACTAAACGCTCTAACTCTTCTTATCATGGGAGGATGGGGATATTTTGCTACAAAAGCTCCAACTGCATTAGTCCCTGTTTTTATAGGTGTTGTGTTGTTGTTAGTTTCACAAGGTGTCAAAAATGAAAATAAGGCTCTAGCCCATGTTGCAGTTTTGGTGACGCTACTTGGCTTGATCGGAATAGTTATGAAACCACTTATGGTAGCTTTAGACTCAGATGACCTAATGAAACAAATCAGAGTAGCAGCCATGATTGCCACTTCGGTGATCGCTTTGGTTTTCTTTGTGAAGAGTTTTATCGATGCTGGTAAAGCAAGACGAGCAAAAGAAGATGCCGAGAAGTAATAAAGTGGTCTTAAAGTTATATGGGTAGAAACTAATTTTACCCTTTTTTCGTCTTACTGATAGTTTCTGCTTATCTCAATATTGGAAGCAGATAAAAATTAATAATTAATATTTTTCGATGATGCGAGGGTTACTATTCTTTTTTGTTTTTGTTAGCTCTTTTTTAAATGCTCAAGAGCCGTTTCAATATACAGAAGCACAGATTGCTGTGCAGGACAAGTATGTAGAAGCCAAAAAATACATGCTTATCGGGAGATTTGAAAAAGCTCAAGAAATACTTACTGAGCTTTATAAAGAAGATAGAAATAATGCAGCCATTTCTATGGAACTATCAAAAGTTTATAGCTACATGGAAGATCCATACAGCGAGCATAAATTTGCTCAAAAAGCAAACGGAAGTGATCCAAACAATGAATATGTACTTGCAAATTATGCAGCAATATGTATGGAACAAGAAAAATTTGATGAAGCACTACCTCTTTTAAAATCATTGGTAACAATACAGCCAAACAATGAGGAGTATACAGATGAATTAGCAACAGTCTATCTACAGAGTAATAATTCGAATGAAGCAATAGTAGCATACAACGCTATAGAATCTAGAATCGGCGTGACAGAAAATGTTTCTCGAAGAAAGTATGAAATCTATGAGATCCTAGGCAAGGATAAAGAAGCATTGGAGGAATTGATCAAAGTATCAGCTGCATATCCTTATGAAATAAGATATATGCACAACATTGCTACCTATTATATCAAGCTAGGAAAGGAGGAAAAAGCTCAAGATGTCTATATTAAAATACTAAAAGTAGATATCAATGATGCAGAAGCAAATAGAGCAATTACCCTTGCTAAAACTAGTGGTGGGGATGATAATACATATCTAAGATCTCTTACTCCCGTGATAGAAAACGAGATGATTCCAGTGGATAGAAAAATTCTAGAGTTAGTGCCATTTGTAGACCAGCTCAATCAAAAATATGATCAGGAGTTGGCAGATGCGTTAGTCATGTTATCAGGTAGGATAGCAACCATACATGTAAATGAGGCTAAAGCACATGCGCTTAAAGGCGATATATTAATGTCAACGGCCAATGTAAAAGGAGCTGCAAAAGCTTATGAAAAAACAATTTCACTCAATGATAATGTATACTCAGTTTGGGAAGGACTATTAGAGGCATATACAGAGACTGGCGATATTGTAAAAATGAAAAAAGCGGCTACAGAGGCACTAGATTTATTTCCAAATAAGCCTTCAGCCTATATGTATTATGGTAGAGCTTATACATTGTCTAACGAGGCAGGCGA
>JBLHWH010000054.1:0-33503 GCA_047628935.1 Halioglobus sp.
CTTTCGATATAATCGTAGAAACCATAGAGCCTCAATTCTTGATAAAATCATCCACCCATGTGCTGCCCACCTACTTTGACTTATACTATGATCAGAGCTCGTGCTCTAAATGGGTAACCCTAAAACCTAAATAAGAGATGAATTAGGTTTAAGCTTATCAAAGATTCAGTCAGGTCTCATACGCATGGGAGGTACTACCTTATTAGGGTCAGCTAAATACCTTTTCATGAGTTTAGCTATTTTTGACATTCTTACTTTTGGTTTGGTATATATTGACCTACCATATTTGAATCTAATTACACTCGAAACTTCATATTGGAAAGGAATATCATAATCAACTTTATATTTTCCGTAAGACATTTCATTAATGATTTGGGATATACTATCAAGAGGTTCAATTGGATAAAGCAACACAATCGATTTATCTCCAACATTAAATTCATATCCAGCTGTGGATTGAACTACATATCCATTTAGTAGTTTGCCAGACCTAGAGAGTAAATTAATAACCATACCAATAGTATCTCCTTTAATTACATCGCAGACCTTAAAAGCATATTTAGTTAGATAAGGTGTATATGTGTCATAAAGATCCACTTTCTCAATAATCTTACCCGAAACTGCGACCGGAGCTCTAGACAAGGGTTCTTTTCTATCTTGGAATACTTCGGACGATACTTTGCATGATGTGCTTATCAATATAAGCCAACACAAGAAAATAAGATAGTTTTTCATCCTTAAAGAATATTTTTGGTTTGATTCAATATAGATTTCCTTGATATATAAGTAAGAAGATAGAATTCCAAAAATGCACAAAATTAAGTCATTAAAAATGGGCAAACCGAATAGCCTCTTTATCTTTGCACTATGGAAAGACACGAAATAAAGAGAACTGATGTAAACGTACTAGGAGAATTTGGACTGATAGATCACCTTACGGTGGATACAGATGTCAAAAGATCTTCTACCTTGAAGTCAATAGGAGACGATGCAGCAGTGCTTAAAAATCAAAACGAAGTCACTGTGGTATCTACGGATATGTTGGTAGAAGGGATTCATTTTGATCTTATGTATACCCCATTGAAACACCTCGGGTATAAGGCTATCGTTGTCAATCTATCTGATATATGTGCTATGAATGCGATACCGTCTCAAGTAACAGTATCATTAGCGATATCAAATCGATATTCTGTCGAAGCATTAGAAGAATTATATGAAGGTATCAACCTTGCATGTAAAATGTACAATGTAGATCTAGTAGGAGGTGACACGACTTCTGTAAATAAAGGAATGGTGATCAGTGTAACTGCAATTGGACAAGCAAAAGCGGATGATATTGTATATAGATCAGGCGCTAGAGTTGGAGACATCATATGTGTTACAGGTGACCTGGGAAGTGCATATTTAGGATTGCAAATTTTAGAAAGAGAAAAACAAATCTACAAGGAGTCTCCCGAGATCCAACCAGACCTAGGAGAATTAGACCATATTGTAGGTCGGCAGTTAAAACCAGAAGCAAGAATGGATTCTGTAACACATATGGCCAAAGTAGGTCTAAAACCAACATCGATGATAGATATCAGTGATGGTTTAGCTTCAGAATTATTCCACATTTGCAAACAATCTAATGTGGGTGCATACGTAGAAGAAGCAAAAATATCAATCCATCCACAAGCGGAAGAGCAGGCCATAGCATTTGGGATTAACCCGATTACATGTGCACTAAATGGTGGTGAAGACTATGAATTATTATTCACAGTAAGCCCTGATGATTTAGAGAAAGTAAAATATATGCCAGATGTTTATCTGATTGGAGAAATTGTGCCAAGTGGAGATGGTATAACATTACATACGACAAGCGGGAATGTACATCCACTTAAGTCACAAGGTTGGAATCACTTTGATGAAGACGAACTAGATTAATCTAAAGGTCAACTCAATTGGGTTGTAAAACTGATTCAGTTCAAATAAACAGTGAAGCATAAACAAAAAAGCAAAGCGAAGCTAAACAGCATAGCATAAACAGTAATTTGCTTTTTTTTAATTAATTTCGCATCAGCAAACAGAAACAAGCAAAACTAAATGAGCAAATTTGTAGTAAGTGCCAGAAAATATAGACCAACGGCTTTTGATGAAGTAGTAGGTCAGATGCATGTGGCAAAGACATTAAAAAATGCGCTTCAAACAGAGCAGCTAGCTCATGCTTTTCTCTTTTGTGGTCCTAGAGGAGTAGGTAAGACTACTTGCGCGCGGATATTAGCGAAAGTAATTAATTGTGAAAACCCGAAAGATAAAGTAGATCCATGTAACGAATGTAGTTCATGTCAGTCATTCAATGACAATGCTTCATTCAATATCATAGAGTTAGATGGTGCGTCTAATAACTCGGTAGAACACATCAGGACATTAATCGAGCAAGTTCGATTCCAACCTCAACATGGTACACATAAAGTATTCATCATTGATGAGGTACATATGCTATCTTCTCAAGCATTCAATGCGTTTCTGAAAACATTGGAAGAGCCGCCACCATATGCTATATTTATACTTGCGACGACAGAAAAGCACAAAATTATACCGACGATACTTTCTAGATGTCAAATCTTTGACTTTAAGAGGATTCAAGTGCAAGATGTTGTCAAGCAATTGGAGCATATTTGTACGCAAGAAGGAAAAATAGCTGATCCAGAAGCACTCCACCTTATAGGTCAGAAGGCGGATGGAGCAATGAGAGATGCTTTATCTATTTTTGATAAGATAGCCAGCGCATCAGGGAAGCATATCACATATAAAGATGTAATTGCTAATCTTAATATCTTAGATTATGAATATTATTTCAAGATAGTAGATGCATTTCTCAGGGAAGACCTGAGTGATGTATTGTTGATCATGGATGAAATCATGAGATCTGGATTCGAGCCTGATCAATTGATCCAAGGTTTAGCGGATCATATGCGTGATCTTTTGGTATGTAAAGATGGACGAACACTAGGGTTGTTAGATGTTTCTGAATCTTTGAAAATAAGGTATCAACATCAAGCTGCATTGACGAGCAAGTCAGTTCTATTGACAGGCTTGGATATTCTAAATCAATGTGATGTCACACTTCCTAGGTCAAAGAATAAACGTTTGTACACAGAGATAGCATTGAGCAAAATCAACTTTGCCAATCGTGCTATCGAAACAAATCTAATGTCACCCCAAGGAATCGCTGAAAAAAAAACTAAAGTTGTAACTGAACCTGTTGCTGCACCAAGTATAAACACTGCTTTGGCAAACCAGGTTCCTGCTCCTGTTCAAGTAGAACCAGTTCAAAATAAATCGGTTAGTGAGCCTATAGCGCAATCTATTAATACGCAACAGGAGAATCAATCACAACAGGCGGAAGAGCCGGCAGAAATAGAAAATGCTGCGCCTATATCTCCAGCCGCACCTGCGAATCCAGTTGCAAGTCAACCTCAGACATTAGAAAATAACAGTCAAAGTCCATTAGAGGATCCACCTCTAACCGAGACTTCGTCAAGACCACCCGCACCAATATCTACGCCTAAGGCGACTATATCGCCGATGGATGATTTGTTATCATTTGGTAAGCCAAGTGGCATAGATGATATCCTCGCCTCGGTTGTAGAGGAAGAAGCTCAAATAGAAGAACTTAGAAAAGGACTGAATCAAGAAACGGTTCAGAGACTGTGGTCTGAATATGGATCCACTCACGATTCTCCGAGTACCAAAGCAATGTTGGAAACAGCTCTATTGGTATTAAAAGGGAAGACGGTACATATTACGGTGCCGAGTAATCATTATAAGAATATGATCTTGGAGGAAGACCCTCTGAAAGAACTGTTAAGAACTAAATTAGGTACGCCTGATCTAATGATGAATCCGATAGTAGACAGGTCTGCATTTCCAGATACGGCCTTAGAAAAACCAAAACTGCTCATGTCCGCCAAAGAAAAATATCAATATCTTGGTGAGAAACACCCACCACTTAGAACTTTAGTGGAAAAATTAGAATTGAGACCCGATACAGGAGGAGAACATTAATGGCTCTCCCAATTCAATTGGGAGATATGGGGTTGCTTATTGAAACCCAATAAAATTGGGTTTACCTGTATTGGTTTTTGCCAATCTCAATGTTAGTCCAAATATTTTCGATTATTTTAGCACTTGAATTTGATTAAAATTATGAGAAGTACTATCCTCTTTTGTTTGCTTTTAGGTACATCATTTTTATGTGCTCAGTCACCATATGTGCTGCCGGGTACCCTGACGGATGAGATTGCTGATCGGTGGGAGATCCTTTATGATTTTGATCATGATATTTTTTCTACTCAAAGAAATCGAGCACGAAAAGATGTAAATTGGCTGGCACACTGTCTAAATAGCAATGATTTTAGAACTGCAAAATCATTAAACATAAGTAAGTTAGATCGTTACGATATCGATTATATTCTTGATGATAATGCTGAGTATGATATCGATAGTTATTTTTCAGTCCTGAAACCGATTACTTTGGAAAAAGAGAAAGTGTATGACAGCACGGGTTTATTTTATTATTTAGAAGATAAGGATGGTTTTGTTGATGGTATGCAGCTCAAAGAGAAGAAACCTATCCTAAAGTACTTTTATAAAACGAGTGCCAATTTTTTTGAAATTCACAACGATAATTTTGACTTCATTGTAAATCCAATTCTTAATCTCAGATACGGGAATGCTTTAGATGATGCCAATATTATTTTTCAAAACACACGAGGTATAGAAATGCGAGGGTTGATTGATAAAAATATATATTTCTATACCAGCCTTCTAGAAAATCAGAGAGAATTTAATAATTATATCAACGATAGGATTGATAGAGATTGGACCATTCCAGGGCAGGGGACTTACAAAGATTTTCAAAGTGGAGTGCTAGATAATCTTAATGGCTATGATTACCTCAACGCCCAAGCTTACGTTGGTATCAATGCTACCAAGAGTGTAGCGATAGAGTTTGGTCACGGGAATCATTTTATTGGCAATGGAGTAAGGTCTCTTTTCTTATCAAATTATGGACATAACTACTTCTATCTTAAATTTAATACTAGAATATGGAAGTTTCATTATCAAAATCTATTTGCCGAATTGGCACCAATAGCCAGTGCCCAAAATCCCGGTGATAAGATCTTGCCAAAAAAATATATGGCGAACCATTATCTATCATTTAGGCCCAGTAGAAACTTGGAATTTGGTTTGTTTGAAGCTGTAGTATTTTCAAGAGAAGATAAATTTGAACTTCAATATCTTAATCCTGTTATACTGTATCGTACAGTAGAGCATTTCCTTGATAGTCCAGATAATGCTTTAATAGGGCTTAATGGGAAATGGAATATTAAAAATAGAGTTCAACTTTATGGTCAGTTGTTATTTGATGAATTCAAATTAAGTGAACTTACTTCTGGTAATGGTTGGTGGGCTAATAAATATGGTATTCAATTTGGAGGAAAGATAATCAATTTATTTGGAGTTGACCATTTAGATGGGCAAGTTGAATATAACATTGTAAGACCATATACTTATGCACATAGTAGACCTCTCGAAAACTTTCCAGGGCAATCAACCGCAAGTTATAGTCATCATAATCAACCACTTGCTCATCCACTTGGATCAAATTTTAAAGAATTGTTATTCAATTTTAAATATAGACCTACAAAGAAGTTATTTGTAAACATGCGATTAATAAATACTATCTATGGTCAGAATCCTGAAGGTATAAATGTAGGGAGCAATATTTTACTTGATACGGGATCGAAAGCAAGTGAAGAAGGCAACTTCATAGGGCAAGGTGTCAATACAACAATGCGATCACTAAGCCTTGATGTCAGTTATCAATTGGCGCACAACTATTTTTTAGATCTCAATTTTTTATATAGAAATGCAGATGCAGATTTAGACGCGCTAGATATAGAGACTAAATATATCGGTGGAGGATTGAGAGTTAATCTTGGACAAGTAAGATTAGATTATTAAAATGGAAATAGAGGAGGTGGTTTTTTTTGACATCAATAATAGATTATTACCTTTATTTATACAAAACATCCTTTCATAGGCTCATACGCGGAATGTATCAAAATTCAGTCTCAATTACAATCATAAAATCACCACCTTTCTTCTGATTCCCTAGATCGTCGAGCCGATGAGCGTATCGCAGACCAATAGAAAACGGGAGTAAATTAAACATCACATTATCAAATATAAGCTCAGCACCAGTGGATGACAATGTCAGGCTAGTATTGTTATCGATTCTTCTAGTTTCTCCATAATCATAGAATAAATTCATACGAACTCTCTTAAAATATAAAATCCCCTCTATTCCAAAGTCTGGATATAATAATGGGAAGCCATAATCTGCGGAAAACCTATACGCTTCATCATTTATAGGTGCACTATAACCCCTGCTGTATCTAAATGCATCTGATTGTTGAAACACATTAGTCAATAATTCTTTTTGATAGGTTCCTGTAACTCTTAGACTGTGATTTGTAGCTAAGCCAGGAAGATATATATTCCCAAATCCGTATATCTTTTCGTCTGCTGATTCATTTAGATCTCTATAGTAATTAGCTTCAAATGATAGTCCTAGTCTGGTACGTACGTTTTGCAGTGCAGTTCTTCTTTTTTTACCATATGATATGAATACATTACTAGTTGTGGTATTGTCGTTTTCGAAAGGTATCACCTTTATACCATCTACTTCACGATTTTTTAATATTCTTAAATCTGTTCCGACTCCAATATTGAAATTGCTCAGAAAATTTCCTTTTACTACCGATAGTGGAATCGAGACGGTCCCTCCGAATGATGTTTCTGCGAATGTCTGTTCAGCGATAATGCCAGACGTTGTTAAGTAATCTGTATTTCTACCTCTTCGAGAAGCCTGAAGATCAAAAACGGGGAAGTACTTTGCTATTTTTATATTCCCAGTATAGAATTCTTGTTTTTCATTGACATTATATCCACCACTGAGATTGATAGCAACATCGTCCAAGACATTATTCCATTGCAGATTTAGTGAGGGTTCATTATCAGGGTTTACAAAGTTCCAGCTATGCAACCGCATACCTTTCAATAGTCTTTTATAATCCTTTACTTCATATTTTTTTGTTGGGATAGCATCCGTCAGGATGTCTCCACCCTCGAATTCTGCCGCTGTTTTATCTAACCACTGCTGATTAATAGGTTCTATTATGGAGATAGCTTTCGTATTTCTAATTTGGATCGGCATGGTGGTGATGATCTTGCCATTGGATGTAAGTTCTGTCATGGCCAGCGTTTTTCCGTCTGGTGAGATGGCAGGTTCGTAAGCTCCGATAGGCACAGAGCTTATCTGCTCTACAGTTTGTGACCCATCTAATGATACTCTATAGATATTGTCTATTTGACTATAGCTTGCAGAATAGTATATATATTCTCCATGCACTCGAGGTGCGGTAATGACATGTGTGCTAGTAGGTGAAAGACTTGTTAGTATTTTACGCTCTATTTCTATTTTCTTAAGGGTAAGTTGGCCATGATATTGCTCTATGTACACAATATATTTATCATCTGTGGTGAAGACAGGATTATATGCAAAGGCGTCTTTTTGCAACTTAAAGGCAGATTTTATACTTCGTCGATTAATATTCCAAATATGCAAAGAAGAGTTACCATTTTCATCAATCTTGCTAGCCACTATTTGAGTGCCATCAGATGATAGTGCTGGTGAGAAGTATTTTCCTTTTTTAGTGATCCTTCGAGTATCACCCGTCTTGATATCATAGAGGTATATGTTATTATAATTTGTATTATTTCTTCGTGCGTTTTGCACAAATTCTGTCCACACGACTTTATTGTCAGATTCATTGATGTAATTAGATAGTGAGATACCAATATTTCGTATTTCTTTCTCTTCGGAATTATTTAATCGTACGATATGTGGTGTTTTTTTATAGCTACTTTTGAGGGCAATTAGATCCTCTTCATCCGTATATTGAGGATAGCTGTAATTTGTCACGGTACCACTTTCTGTGGAAAGTCTGGTTGTAGGTATAGTTACGATATTATCCAATCGACTTTGACATATCTCTTTGTATTCGTTCCAAGATGCATTGAAGAGTCCTTTTGTAGAAAGACCGGTTTTTGATTTTAAAGCATTGCTGAAAGGGTAAATATTGTAAAATTTTGCGCCTTCTGCCAGTACTTCAGCATTCACCCCATTGCCAAAGTGATTTCGCATATGCGTGAGCATCATATAACCTAATCTATAATGGTTTGGCATGAGGTCATCGAAAGATCCATTTCTCCATTTATTATAACTATAATCCTTATTGTCGATCGCCATTGCTCTTGGAATAGCCATGAAGTAGGGTGTCCTACCTCTACCTGAATTACTCATTGCGGTCTCAGTGACTACTGCATCGCCTTCATAAAACCAATTTGGGATAGAGAGTAAATTGAAGGCTCCCCAGCCAACTTGACCCTGGAGGTAATATAATAGACTTGCAAGTCCTCTGCGGCCATTATATAGTTGTAATACATGTCTGTATTCATGAATAGTAAGTGCGTCCAGCCAATCATTAGAGCCAAATACATTCAAATTGCTAGGGGGTGTTGTGAAAAGTTCGCTTCTGTGTGGTGCTAGGCCTACATATCCATTCGGTTCTACAGTTCTATTACGTAGTACTAAAGGGATTTTTCTTCTAAATTTATCTCCGATGGATGCAGTATGATTTTCCGCTATATGGTTTATTATATTAGCTACTCTTGATGCTTTGTCTTTTTGCCCATTGGCATATATAATATCCACTTTGGGTGTAATCATGATCTTCCAATCTATACCTGGTTCATTTTGCCCAGTTGTTTGCGCAGTAATGGATACGAATATAGTAGACAATAAAAGAAGGGAAAATATTGGTTTAAGAAATGCTGGTAATCTCATTTTGATGGATATTATTACAATGATCTAAGTATGCGAAACATCTATTTAGATTCAAGTACTGGCAAAAGGTAATGTGATTATTGATATGGTTCTCTGTTAAAGATATATTATTTACTGTAATGTACTTGTTTTATTTCATTGACTTTATTACAATTTTGTTGACCTACAATATATCTTTGGCAGTTTAAGGAATGAAACAATAATAAAGTTACATTCTTCTGCTTGATCTTTTTCCCTTCTTCTGCGTTAAAAAGCCTCGCCAATGTGATGCATTGCCTACGTTTTTTGCCTTGAAGAATGAATAAATATCAGCACATAAAAACGTACTTTATTAATGCATCATTCCTAAGAGAAAAGTTACAAACAATTGAGTAATACACTACAAGATTTAGTCAAAGACAAAATTCTTATTCTAGATGGTGCCATGGGTACTATGATACAGCGTTACAAACTGTCCGAAGAGGATTATAGAGGGAATAGATTCAAGGATTTTCACCTCGATGTAAAAGGAAATAATGACCTTCTTTCTATTACCCAGCCGCACATCATAGAAGAGATTCATAAAGATTACCTTGAGGCAGGAAGTGACATTATAGAGACCAATACTTTTAGTAGTAATTCGGTTTCTATGGATGACTATGAGATGGGACATTTGGTCTACGAACTCAATATAGAATCTGCAAAAATAGCGAAGAAAGCAGCTGGATATTATACTAAACTCAATCCTGCAAAACCAAGATTTGTTGCAGGAGCTATTGGACCTACTACCAAGACAGCTTCACTAAGTCCTGACGTAAATGATCCAGGATTCAGAGCGATATCATTTGATCAATTGGTTGATAATTACTATGAGCAGACAAGAGGATTAGTCGACGGTGGAGTAGATATCATTTTAATAGAGACAGTCTTCGATACGCTGAATTGTAAAGCTGCATTATTTGCTGTTGATAAATTGTTCGATGAGCGAGGAAGCAGGCTCCCAATAATGGTTTCGGGTACAATAACGGATGCTAGTGGACGAACGCTGAGTGGTCAGACGGTAGAAGCATTTTGGATCTCGATTAGCCATATCGATTTGTTCTCAGTTGGATTGAACTGTGCGCTAGGAGCCAAAGAGCTAAGACCTCACTTAGAAGATCTAGCCAATATTGCGGACGTAAATGTTAGTGCATATCCAAATGCAGGACTCCCAAATGAATTTGGTGAATATGATCAGACTCCAGAGGAAATGCAAGAATTCATCCGGGATTTTGTACATAGTGGTTTTGTAAATATTATTGGTGGTTGTTGTGGAACAACTCCTCCACATATCAAAGCTATGGCTGAGGCAGTGGAAGGAATGAAACCACGCCAGAAACCTGAATTAGAACAGTTGACCATGTATTCGGGTCTAGAACCAGTAATTGTCAGAAAAAATCTAAATTTCATCAATGTAGGCGAACGAACTAATGTAACGGGATCAAAAAAATTCGCTCGACTTATAAAAGAAAAAAATTATACGGAAGCACTCGAAGTAGCTGTGCATCAAGTAGAAGGTGGAGCCCAAATCATTGATGTTAACATGGATGAAGGGCTACTGGATTCTAAAGTTGAGATGAAGGCATTTTTGAATATGATGATGTCTGAACCCGATATTGCTAAGTTGCCAATAATGATCGATTCGTCTAAATGGGAGGTGATTGAAGAAGGCCTCAAGTGTGTGCAAGGAAAGTGCATTGTTAATTCTATCTCGATGAAAGAAGGAGAAGAAGAGTTTATCAGGCAAGCAAAATTGGTAAAAAGATATGGAGCGGCGGCTGTAGTAATGGCATTTGATGAAGAAGGGCAAGCGGATACAACGGAGCGAAAGGTGGAAATATGTCAACGTGCATACAAGATATTGACAGAGCAAGTGGGGATGAATCCATACGATATCATTTTTGATCCGAATATTTTTGCAGTAGCTACTGGACTTAAAGAGCATAATGAATATGCGATTAATTTTATAGAAGCGACGAGCCAAATCAAGGCTACCTGTCCAGGAGTAAAGATTAGTGGTGGTGTGAGTAATATTTCTTTTTCTTTTAGAGGAAATAATGAAGTAAGAGAAGCCATGCATACAGCGTTTCTGTATCATGCGATCAAAGCAGGGATGGATATGGGTATTGTCAATGCCGGTATGATGGAAGTCTATGAAGAGATCCCTAAAGAACTATTGAGACTTGTTGAGGATGTATTATTCAATAGAAAAGAAAATGCAACTGAAGCACTTATTGAATATGCGGAGACATTAACAGGTGGGGGAAAAGTAAGAGTCAAAGATCTGACATGGAGAGAGGGAACGGTGGAGGAGCGACTATCTCATGCTTTGGTAAAAGGAATTACAGAATTCATTGATGAAGACACAGAAGAAGCGAGACTTAAATATCCAAGACCATTAAACGTAATCGAAGGTCCACTTATGGATGGAATGAACATCGTTGGTGATTTATTTGGCGATGGTAAAATGTTCCTTCCACAGGTCGTGAAATCTGCAAGGGTTATGAAGAAGTCAGTGGCCCACCTTACGCCTTTTATCGATGCAGAAAAAGAAGGGTCGGCTTCTTATGCCAAAGGTAAAATTCTTATGGCAACAGTAAAAGGTGATGTGCATGATATTGGTAAAAATATAGTAGGGGTAGTCTTGGCTTGCAATAATTATGAGATCATTGATCTAGGTGTTATGGTGCCTGCGGCTAGGATTTTGGAAGAGGCAGTGAAGCATAATGTCGATATCATAGGACTGAGTGGGTTAATTACACCCTCGCTAGATGAGATGGTCAATATGGCTAAAGAAATGCAGCGCCAAGGATATACACGACCACTTCTGATAGGAGGAGCTACTACTTCTAAGACCCATACGGCGGTAAAAATTGATCCAGAATATAAAGGACCAGTTGTTCATGTATTGGATGCATCGAGAGCTGTGGCAGTAGCGAGTTCATTATTGAGCAAAGAAGGAGATACGGCAAATAATTATGTTATTGATGTAAAGAAGAGCTACGATAAACTAAGAGAGCAAAGAAAAAATAGAACATCCAATAAACAGTATTTATCACTAAAGAAGGCAAGAGAAAATAAATATCAAATAGATTGGTCAACATATTCACCACCTACCCCTAGAGTAGCTGGAATGCACACTTTTGAAGACATTGATCTTGCAGATCTAAGACCATTTATTGATTGGACACCATTTTTTACATCGTGGCAGCTAAAAGGGAAATATCCAGCCATATTTAAAGATGAATATGTTGGTGAAGAGGCGAAGAAACTCTATGATGACGCCAATAAAATGTTAGATACTATCATTGCAGAAAAGTGGCTTGAAGCGAGGGCTGTTTTCGGATTATTCAGAGCGGAAGCGGCAGGGGATGATGTCGTTGTAGACTTTAGTGGTGGTGATCTTACATTGCGTAACCTTAGACAACAAGTGAAAAAATCAGCTGGAATCCCATCTATGTGTTTGTCAGATTTTATTGCACCTAAAGAAACTGGGATAGAAGACTATATAGGTGCGTTTGCAGTCACAGCTGGAATCGGAATCGAAGAACATGTGAAGCGTTTTGAAGCCGATCATGATGATTACTCTGCGATACTTTTGAAAGCTATTGCAGATAGATTTGCAGAGGCTGCGGCAGAATATATTCACAAATTGGTCAGAACAGAATATTGGGCGTACTCTAATGGAGAGTCACTTGTAAATGAAGAACTAATTTCTGAAAAATACCAAGGAATACGTCCAGCGCCAGGGTACCCTTCTTGCCCGGAACATACAGAAAAAGAATCTTTATGGGAGCTCCTCTCAATAGAAGAACAAATTGGAATTAAACTAACAGAGAGTATGGCCATGTATCCTGCAGCTAGTGTGAGCGGGTGGTACTTTAGTCATCCAGAAAGTAAATATTTTGGCCTCGGGCAAATTGGTAAAGATCAGGTAGAGGATTATGCTAAGAGAAAAGAGATGAGCGTTAGTGATATGGAGCGTTGGTTAGCTCCTAGTTTGAATTATGATGTGTAGTAGTCGCAATATGACTCAATATTATATCTTTGTATTGTTTTTGAAGTTAAATGAGAAATAGAACGTTAAGTAGATGAAAATAAAATACTTATTCATAATAATTTTTGCCTGCATGGTTAGTTTTGGGGCAAGTGCACAGCAAGTTGATGAAGAAGCAATTAAGAAAGAATTGGAGAAGCAAGGCGTTAGTGAAGAGGAAGTTGCTAAACGGTTAATTGAACGAGGGTATGATCCTAATAATATTGATATTAATAATCCTACTCAATTAGTTGAAGTTCAAGCGGCAGCAGATGAAATAGTTAAAGAAATAAAGGCAGAAAAATTAGTTTTAGCTAAAAGCCAAGAACCTGAATCAATTAAGCCAGAGTTTAAAAAAACAATTATAGAAGAAGATCTTGGAAATGCTGAAAAAGTATTAAATGAAGCTCCTTCAACTGTTGAAATTGCCGATGCTGATGAGGTGACAGAAATATACGGCCACCATTTATTCAAGAATAATGCGATTAATTTCTATTCCAAAACGCAGTATGTTAAACCACCGCCAAACTATATACTTGGTCCTGGTGATAATGTGACAGTGGCAATTTGGGGTAACTCAGAAGCAAATTTCAATCAAGTAGTTTCATCAGATGGCTGGTTGAAATACCCGCAAATGGGTAGGGTTTATGTAGCTGGTTTATCTTTAAAGGATGTTAAGAAACTACTTAAATCAAAATTTGCACGGAATTACAATTTTTATAATGGTTCTGACTTTGAAGCTACAGTTTCAGGAACAAGAAGTATCAGCGTATTTTTAACTGGGGAGTTGGCCAATGTAGGGAACTATAACATATCAGCGCTTAATACAGCCATAAATGCTCTTGCTGCAGCTGAGGGGCCAACAGATATTGGAAGTGTCAGAAATATCCAATTAATAAAAGCAGGTGGCGCAAGAGTTCAAATAGATCTATATCAGTTCATAAATAATCCTATTGTTAGTCAAAATTTTTATTTAGAGGACAATGATTATATAGTTGTTCCAGTAGCTAATAAAGTAGTTTCAATTTCTGGTGCTGTCAATAGGGCGTACAAATATGAGCTATTGGCCAATGAAACTTTAAAGGATCTATTAGATTTTGCTGGAGGACTTAAGACGAATGCCTTGAAGAAGAATGTGAAAATCGAACGATTCGAAAATGATCAACTTGTCATTCTTAATGTTGATATAACGGATAGTAAGACATTAGAAAGTTTTAAGCTTAGAAACGGTGATAAAATTGAAGTTTCTACTATAAGTGAAAGGCTCAGAAATGTGGTTACTGTATCAGGTGCATTGGATAATGGTGGAGAGTTTTCAATTGGTGAAGGGATGAGGCTTTCTGGATTGGTAGATAAAATAGTATTGAGAGATGATGCTATATTGGATTTAGCATATTTGATTAGATTAAATGAAGATAGAAAGACAGCTAGATATGAGATAATTAATATTGAAAATGCTCTAAATAATAGAGGCTCAGATGCAGACCTTCTCTTAAATGAAGGAGATAAAATAATATTACGAGGACAAGCGGATTATACATCAAAATACACCTTTGAAGTCGCTGGATCTGTTAGAACTCCAGATCAGTTTGATTTAGATGGAGGGTCAGAGATTAAGATTTCGGATGCCATCAATTTGGCAGGTGGCATTTTACCTTCAGCTACTGATTTTGGATATATTATTAGAAAAAAACCTGGCAGCATTGCTCCAGAGTATATTGCAGTAGAAGTAAAAGAAGCCATTGACAATCCTGCTAGCGATAAAAACATCTTGCTTAGTCCAGGAGATAAATTAAAAATATATGAACGTTCAATATACAGTGATGATACTTATGTATCAATAGAAGGAGAGGTTCGAGAGCCGAAAAATTTCGAGTACTCGGAATCATTAACATTGAAAGATGCAATTCTACAGGCTGGCGGACTTAAATTACAAGCGGCTAACAATAATATTGAAATATTCAGAATTGAATTCTTAAATAATAATAAGACCAGAGTATTAGTAGCTAATGCTTCTGTTGACAAAGACTTGAATATTACAAGTGGTGGAGATCTAAAACTTAAGCCTTTTGATCAAATAATAGTAAGAACTGCTGCCGAATTTGAACTACAAAGATCAATTAGGATAAATGGTGAAATTAAATATCCAGGGAAATATGTTTTGGTAGATGATAATAATATGTTGTCAGATTTGATAACTGCGGCTGGTGGATTAACAGGGGAATCATTTCCGGCTGGGGCAACTCTTTTAAGACAGCTAGATGATATAGGATATATCGTAGTGGATTTAGAAGAAGCGATGAGAAAGCCAGAGTCATCTATAAATATGATATTGCAAGAAGGTGATATATTAAATATACCTAAGTTAAATAACCTCGTTTCTGTTTCTGGTGCGATCAACCGACAATTGGCCTTTGTCGATGAAGTCGCAAATACAGGAAAATCTAATTTTGTATATGAGAATGGTAAATCAGCTAAAGACTACATTCAAGAGTCCGGTGGGTTTGCAGACAATGCTGACAGGGGTTCTACATCAGTAACTTACCCAAATGGAGAAGTACACATTACGAAAAAGTTCTTATTCTTTAAAAACTATCCGAAAGTAGTGCCTGGATCTACTATTAGGGTGGCGGCTAAAAAAGTCAAAGTAGTAAAAGAAGGGCAAGAAAAAGAAGATATTGATTGGGGTAAGGTGTTGGCAAACTCTATAGCCCAGGCTACAGGTGTGCTTTCTTTAATATTATTAATCCAAAATATTAACTAGTTATTATGTTTTTTTTATATTTGAGTAGAATATTTACTCAATATCCATGATTGGAACTCTAATATCTTCAAAAACGCGTATAAAACTACTTCTAAAGTTCTTTTTGAACTCTGAGACTACGGGTTATCTACGTGGTTTAGAGTCAGAATTCGGGGAGTCATCCAATAGCATCAGATTAGAATTAAATAGGCTCGAAGAAGCTGGAATGCTTACCTCAAACCTACAAGGGAATAAAAAATTCTTTAAATCAAATACTGAGCACCCACTTTATAGAGAAGTGCATAACATCCTATTAAAGTATATTGGTTTTGATCAGATTATAGAAGGGGTGGTGGAGCGCCTAGGTGATGTGCAAAAAGTATATGTTACTGGTGAGTTCGCCAAAGGGCTAGATAGCCAGATTATTGATCTTGTGTTTATTGGGGATATTGATAAAGAGTACCTGGTTAGATTAATAGGAAAAACAGAACCTCTCATCAAAAGAAAGATAAGATATATAGCATATTTTACAGAAGAAGAGACTATTATAGACTGGTCCAGATTAGATTTCAAACCTTTATTACTTTGGTCCTATGAGGCATAAGGAAACGCCCATATCGACAGTAATTAATCACCTTTCTCAGAAAGAAGAAAGGTGGTTTGCTGTATATACCAAGTATAAATGTGAAAAGTATATAGTAGATCAGTTGGCTAGAAAGGGTATTTCTGCTTATGTCCCGCTTATAACAAAAACGAAAAGATATGCATCGAGAGTCAAGACGCATGTAGTGCCATTGATCAATTCACATATTTTTGTTTGTATTAAAAAGGAGGATTATGTACGTGTCCTGCAAACGGAATATGCAATCACTTTTGTCAAGCAAAGGAAGAATATAATAAGTATTCCAGAAGTAGAAATCAACTTACTGAAGATGATAGTAGGGGAGATAGAAAATGTTGATGCAGGAGAAATAACATATGAGAATGGTGATGAAGTCGAAATCATAGGAGGGAATCTTACCGGGATTAGAGGCCAATTGGTGAAAAAAGAAGGAAAAAATAGTTTTATAGTTCAGCTTGTTACCATTGGTATGCAGTTGGCTATGACAATAGATAAGAGTAATTTAAGATTGCTTAAAAAGCGAGCTTAGATTTCATAAGAAATACGTTTTATAGGAGATTAAGTTTAGACTTATCAAAGCCGAAGGCGTATTAAAAAGCGAAAATAAGATACATGAAAATAGCTATCGTAGGAACGGGATACGTAGGGTTAGTAAGCGGAACATGCTTTGCTGAGACTGGAAATCAGGTAGTCTGTGTAGATATAGATGCTGCCAAAGTCGAAAGGATGAAAAATGGGGAAGTTCCTATTTATGAGCCTGGTCTAGAAGTGTTATTTGAAAGGAATACGAAGCAAGGTAGATTGCATTTTACAACAGATCTAGCGGAAGGGATTAAGGATGCAGAAGTAATATTCTTGGCACTTCCTACACCTCCTGGAGCGGATGGATCGGCGGATCTTTCCTATGTATTGAAAGTAGCTGCGGATCTTTCAAAAATTGTAACAGATTATAAAGTTATTGTAGACAAAAGTACTGTGCCAGTCGGAACTGCCGAAAAAGTACACGCCGCATTAGTCGAAAATCTTGATGAAACATTATTTGATGTTGTATCTAATCCGGAATTTCTAAGAGAGGGTGTGGCGGTCGATGATTTCATGAAACCAGATAGAGTAGTAATTGGGACTTCTTCAAAGAGGGCAGAGGAGGTTATGATGCGCCTCTACGAGCCATTCGTCAGACAAGGAAATCCAATTATAATTATGGATGAACGAAGCGCTGAGATGACTAAATATGCAGCTAATTCTTACTTGGCGACAAGGATTACTTTTATGAATGAGATAGCTAATCTTTGTGATAAGTTGGGAGCCAATGTAGATATGGTTCGTAAAGGTATGGGTAGCGATTCTAGAATAGGGAAGAGGTTTTTATTTCCCGGTGTAGGATATGGAGGAAGTTGCTTCCCAAAGGACGTCCAAGCATTGGCGAAAACTGCTGCTGAATTTGAATATGAGTTTAGAATTTTGAACTCAGTAATGGCGGTAAATAAAGATCAGAAAAAGATATTATCTCAAAGAATCATCAATTATTTTAACGGTGATGTAAAGGGGAAAACAATCGCAATTTGGGGTTTAGCATTTAAGCCCAATACGGATGATATTAGAGAAGCACCAGCATTGACTATTATTGATGATCTTTTAGCGGCAGGCGCTCATATAAAGGCATTCGATCCAGAAGCTACAGAGAATGTAGAACGAATTTACAAGGATAAAATTAGTTTTTGTGATACACAGTACGAAGCGATTTATCAAGCGGATGCTTTGGCAATAGTTACGGAATGGCAAGTGTTCCGAACACCAGATTTTGATAAGGTCAAAGAATTTTTAGTAAACCCAGCGATCTTCGATGGAAGGAATGTATATGATACGGACCGAATGAGAAAAATGGGATTCTATTATGAGAGTATTGGCAGGCCGTAGTATTAATATTAGATTTTGAATATGAACATCCATCCAATATTTGATCGATTAGTTTCTCGTCAAGAGCAAGAGCGGCTTTTAAATCAGACGGGTAAAGTCCTTTGGTTTACTGGCTTGTCAGGTTCTGGTAAAAGTACAATAGCTGAAGCGCTAGAAAGACAATTATTTAACCAAGGATATTTTGTGAAAGTCCTAGATGGTGATAATATAAGATCTGGAATAAATAAAAATATTGGTTTTTCTCTAGAGGATAGAAAAGAGAATATTAGGCGAATTGCAGAAGTGGCAAAGCTTTTTTTAGATGCTGGAACTATTGTTCTTTGTTCATTTGTCAGTCCTACCATTGAGATAAGAGAACTGGCCAGAGAGATTATTGGTACTGGTGATTTTAATGAAATATTCGTAGACACACCTCTTGCTATCTGTGAGTCGAGAGATGTCAAAGGGCTCTATAAAAAAGCAAGAGCGGGAGAAATAAAAGGATTTACAGGAATAGATAGCCCATTTGAGGCTCCAGGAAATCCAACATTAGTATTAAAAACAGAAAACAAAAGTGTAGGTGAATGTGTAACGGAAGCTATACAGTTGATATAAATACATATTATGAATTACCAAATTGATCACATAAGAGAATTAGAATCTGAATCTATCTTCATCATGCGCGAAGTGGCTGCACAATTTGAAAATCCAGTACTGATGTTTTCAGGCGGAAAGGATTCAATATTGATGGTATACCTTGCCTATAAAGCATTCTATCCAGCAAAAATTCCATTTTCATTGTTACATGTGGATACTGGACATAATTTTCCAGAGACATTAAAATACAGAGATGAATTGGTGGCAAAGTTCGGCGCGAAATTAGTAATCGGTTCTGTACAAGATGCTATAGATAAAGGCATGGTGACCGAGGAAAAAGGATTTAATGCCAGTAGGAACGGACTACAAACGACTGCTCTTTTAGAAGCGTTAGAAAAAGGAAAATATGATGCTGCTCTTGGAGGAGCAAGAAGAGATGAAGAAAAGGCAAGAGCAAAAGAAAGGTTCTTTTCTCATAGGGATGAATTCGGTCAGTGGGACCCAAAAAACCAAAGACCAGAACTATGGAATCTTTTTAATGGTAGAAAGCACATGGGAGAACACTTCAGAATATTCCCAATATCGAACTGGACAGAACTAGATGTTTGGCAATATTTGGCATTAGAGGACATTCCGCTTCCGTCCCTTTATTTTGCTCATGAAAGAGAAGTTTTCAAAAGAGACGGTACATTATTAGCTGATTGTGAATATATACAAAAACGGGCCGATGAAGAAGTCTTTACCCAAATGGTAAGATGTCGAACGATAGGAGATATGACTTGCACAGGTGTTTGGGAATCCAATGCTACAACAGTAGAAGAGATCATCCAAGAAATAGCAACGACTAGAATGACCGAAAGAGGAGGGAGGACTGATGATAAACGATCGGAAACGAGTATGGAAGATCGAAAAAAATTGGGATACTTTTAAGAAGTGCGAAGATTTTCTTAAAAGGTTCTAGGCATCAGGTTTTGGGTTACAGGCTAGATTTTGATATATACAAAATGCTAAACAAGAATGATTGAGGATTAACTCATATAGGAAAATTTGAAGAATTAAGAGTTTGGCAAAAAGCAGTCGATCTAGCTGTTAAAGTTTACGAGATATGCAAAAAAGAACCTTTAAATAGAAACTTTGGATTAAAGGATCAATTACAAAGGTCAGCAGTTTCGATTTCTTCAAATATCGCAGAGGGTGACGAAATGGATACGCAAAAGCAAGCTATAAAATTTTTCTATTATGCGAGAGCTTCGAGTGCGGAGCTACTTACTCAAAGCATTATTTCAAAGAGGTCTCGTATGATGATCCCTGAAAATGCTAATCATATTGTAGAAGAATGCCGTGCAATATCAAGAATGATAAATAAACTCATTGCTGTAAGATTGAGCAACAAACATATCTAAAAACCATAAAAAAACACCTAATCTAGTACCCGAAACCTAGTACCAAAAACCACAAAAAACACCTAACCTAGTACCCGAAACCTAAAACCTGGTACCTGGTACCTGGCACCTAAAACCTGGCACCTAAAACCTAAAACCTAAAACCCGAAACCCGAAACCTGGTACCCGAAACCTAGTACCCGAAACCTTAAATATATGAACACTGAACTACTAAGATTCACCACAGCCGGCTCCGTTGATGATGGAAAATCAACGCTAATTGGTCGTCTTTTATATGATAGTAAATCTATCTATCAAGATCAATATGAACAGATCGAACGCGTAAGTGCAAAACGAGGCGAGGAAGGAGTTAATCTAGCTTTATTGACAGATGGATTAAAGTCTGAACGAGAGCAAGGTATTACTATCGATGTAGCCTATAGATATTTTAGCACACCTAAGAGAAAATTTATTATTGCTGATACTCCAGGCCACATTCAGTATACTCGAAATATGGTTACTGGTGCAAGTACGGCTAATGTTGCTTTAGTATTAATTGATGCTAGGCATGGTGTTGTTGAACAGACTAAACGTCATGCGATTATTGCCTCTTTGCTTCAGATACCTCACCTTTTGGTATGTATTAATAAGATGGATCTTGTAGATTACAGTCAAGCGAAATATGATGAAATTCAAGATGATTTTGAACAATTCGCTGCTAAATTGGATGTGAAGGATGTAAGTTTTATTCCTATCTCAGCACTCAATGGTGATAATGTAGTCAATAGATCTGAGAAGATGGATTGGTACGAAGGAGCTACACTTATGTATTATCTAGAAAATGTACACATTGCCAGTGATCATAATTTTATTGATACACGACTTCCGATACAAACAGTGATTCGTCCGTATAGTGATGAATTCCATGATTATCGTGGATATGCAGGTCGTATAGCAGGTGGATCATTTAAGGTAGGTGACAAAGTAGTTGCGCTTCCATCTGGATTTTCTTCTGAAGTATCCAGAATTGTTGGTGCATCTGGTGACCAAGAATCAGCTTACCCTCCTCAATCTGTAACACTCCTCCTCAAAGATGATATCGATATCAGTAGAGGAGATATGATAGTAAGAGAAAATAATCAACCAGATGTTGGTCAGGATATCGACCTTATGATCTGTTGGTTTGATGGTGAAAAATCATTAAAACCACAAGGTAAATATGCAATTAAGCATACGACTCAGGATGTAAGATGTGTAATTAAAGAAGTAAGGTATAAACTAAACATCAATACTCTAAGTCGCGATCAAGAAGATAAGGAAATCAAGATGAATGACATAGGTAGAATCCAAATCAGGACTACAAAACCATTATTTACGGATGCTTACCGTACGAATAGAGTTACAGGAAGTGTAATCATCATTGATGAAGGGACGAACAATACAGTTGCAGCAGGGATGGTAATTTGATCTTTTTGTTAATCATTTGAAAATCGAACTATTATTAATGGACTCTTGCATATAATTGGCGTTTTTATTAAAATACTGTTTTGTATCAAAGATTAAAATTAAAAATTTATGTCAAAAAATATTTTAATTACAGGCGGCGCAGGATTCATAGGATCCCATGTAGTGCGCAGATTAGTCAGTCAGTATCCAAATTATAGTATTGTCAATCTTGATAAATTGACCTACGCAGGGAATCTGGAGAATCTAAGAGATATAGAGGATAAGCCTAACTATAACTTCGAGAAAGGATGTATTACAGATGAGACTTTTGTAACGAGTCTATTTAAAAAATATAAAATAAATCATGTGATTCATCTGGCTGCGGAGTCTCATGTTGATCGGTCAATAACTGATCCTTTGATTTTTGTGAGAACCAATCTAATTGGAACAGCCAATCTGTTGAACTGTGCAAGGCAAGCATGGAATGGAGATTATGATGGTAAATTATTCTATCATATAAGTACAGATGAAGTATATGGTTCTCTAGAAATGGGCACAGAAATGTTTACTGAAACAACTGCCTATGACCCCAGAAGCCCATATTCTGCCTCAAAAGCAGGTAGTGATCACTTGGTGAGATCATTTTGGCATACCTATCAGATGCCTACTGTTATAAGTAACTGTAGCAATAACTATGGACCAAATCACTTTCCAGAAAAGCTAATTCCTCTATTCATCAATAATATTGTGAACAATAGACCACTGCCAGTATATGGAAAAGGAGAAAACGTAAGAGATTGGCTACATGTCAAAGATCATGCGAGAGCTATAGATACAATTTTACATAATGGTCAAGCTGGAGAAACCTACAACATAGGAGGACACAACGAATGGAGCAATATTGATCTTATTAGGTTCATGTGTGATACGGTAGATGAAAAGTTAGGTAGAGAATTGGGTGCTTCACAAAAACTTATCACATATGTAACCGATCGAGCTGGACATGATTTAAGATATGCCATTGATGCTAGCAAAATCGAAAATGAATTAGGTTGGACTCCTGACTATACTTTCGAACAGGGATTGGTCGAGACGGTTGATTGGTACTTGGAGAATAAAGAGTGGTTGGAGAATGTGACGAGTGGGGAGTATCAGGAGTATTATGATAAAATGTACGCCCAAAATTAGTCTCGAAATGGCGCTGAGAACGCTGAGAATTGCTTTGCAATTTTAAGGCAAAAAGAAGTAAAAAGAAGTAAAACAATTGATGATATTTCTTATGATATAATTGGAGATTGTTTAAAGATTCATAGGAAATTAGGTCCTGGGTTACTTGAGTCTGTTTATGAAGAGGTGCTCTACTACGAATTAACTGTCAATTTGGGTTATCAAGTTGATAGGCAGAAGCCAATCGATATTATCTATGAATCAATCAAAATAGAAAAGAGCTTTAGAGCTGACTTGATATTAGAAAATTTGGTGTTGATTGAGTTGAAATCTGTAGAAACAGTGATAAATAAGTTTAGGAAAATAACATTAACATATTTGAAACTTACAAAAATAAAATTTGGACTACGAATAAATTTTAATGAGGAAGTTCTCAAAGATGGTATAACAAGAATTGTAAATAATCATTATTAAAATTTTCTTTGTGTTCTCTGCGCCTTTGCGAGATCTTAAATGCTCTTACAAATGAAGATCCAAATGGTGGACGTCAAGTCCCAATACAATAAAATTAAGGAAGAAGTTGATGCTGGCATCCAGGCAGTAATTGATTCTTGCGCATTTATAAATGGACCAGCAGTAAAGAGATTCGAAGCATCCTTAGAAGCGTATTTGGGTGCTAAAGAGGTAATACCTTGCGCGAACGGAACAGATGCATTGCAGATTGCAATGATGGCACTCGAACTGAAGCCAGGTGATGAAGTCATCGTACCAGCATTTACATATGTAGCTACAGCTGAAGTGGTAGCGCTTTTAGGATTAACTCCAGTTATGGTAGATGTAGATCCTGATAGTTTTAATATTACCCCTGAGATTGTTTTGGCAGCAATTACTTCTAAAACAAAATGTGTTGTGCCAGTCAATCTGTATGGCCAAAATGCTGAGCTAGAAGGTATAATGAATCTAGCAGAGCGCCACGGATTCTATGTTATCGAAGATAATGCGCAGGCAATTGGAAGTGACTATATATTCGAAGATGGATCAAGAAAGAAATCTGGGACAATAGCACATATAGGATCTACCTCTTTCTATCCTTCGAAAAATCTCGGAGCATATGGAGATGGAGGAGCACTCTATACAAATGATCTTGCACTTGGTGAAAAAATGAGAACCGTGGCTAATCATGGACAAGGAAAAATGTATGTCCACGATATTATCGGGTGCAACTCCAGATTAGATAGTATCCAAGCAGCTATTTTGGATGTGAAATTGAAACATTTAGATGAATACTGTAGTGCGAGACAAGAAGTGGCAGATAGATATGATCTTGCATTTATTAATGTAGATCAACTACAGACTCCGAAGCGAATGCCTTACTCTACACATGTATTTCACCAATATACACTGAAGGTCAAGGATGGAAGAAGGGATGAATTGAAAGCCTATCTATCTAAAAAAGGCATCCCGTCAATGATATATTATCCGATTCCATTATACAAACAAGAAGCATTCAAACCATTTACGGATGTGCACTTTCTACCTGTAACGGAACAGTTATGTAAAGAGGTAATTAGTTTGCCGATACATACTGAGATGAGTGTAGAGGAGGTAATGTATGTCAGTGATGCGGTGACTAACTTTTTTACCACTAAGGACACAAAAGGAAATCATTAAGAAATCACTAAGATGTTAGAGATTGCACAAAAGTATGTGAATGATATAGCTTACAAGATCGTAGGGGGGTGCTATAGAAGTGCATAAGGAATTAGGTCCAGGTCTTTTGGAGAGTCTATATGAAGAATGTCTTATTATTGAGTTACGAAATGCTGGATTGAAAGTTACTAGTCAAGAAAAGGTGATTCCTTATTATAAAGGTGTAGAATGTAAGTCAAGATTGAGATTCGATTTATTAGTAGAAGATTTTGTAATTGTTGAAAATATATCAATGGCATGCTTTACACCTATTGATCTAGCTCAATTACTTTCTTACATGAAAATATTAGAAAAGCCCAAAGGATTAGTCATCAATTTCAATGTACTTAATATTACAAAAGAGGGACTAATTCCTCTTGTAAATGAGTACTTCAATAAACTTCCAAAATAAACTTAGTGAGACCTTAGTGATTTCTAAGTGCTCTTAGTGGTAAATCGAATATATGTCATACTTCTCCCACCCCTCAGCCATAATAGACAATGGATGCCAAATAGGCTCAGACACCAAAATTTGGCACTTTTCCCATATCATGCCAAACTGCACGATTGGAGAAAAATGCAATATCGGGCAAAACGTAGTCGTGTCTCCGGATGTTATCCTAGGTAATAATGTCAAAGTTCAAAACAATGTATCCATATATACCGGTGTGATATGTGAGGATGATGTGTTCCTTGGACCTAGTATGGTATTTACTAATGTGATAAATCCTAGATCAGCTATCAATCGGCGAGGACAATATTCAAAAACGACTGTGAAAAAGGGTGCATCGATAGGGGCCAATGCTACTATAATTTGTGGTAATGATATTGGAGAATATGCATTTATAGGCGCAGGATCGGTAGTCACCAAAGAAGTAAAGCCTTATGCTCTTGTAGTGGGGAATCCGTCTAAGCAAATTGGTTGGATTAGCGAATATGGACATCTGTTAGAATTTAATTCTGAAGGATTTGCAACATGTTATGAAGGTAGTGATTTATATAAATTCGAGAATGGCATAGTAAATAAGATAGTATGAAAAAATATTAATTATTAATTGATGGTTACCAAATAAGAATTACATCGTACTTTCTCATGAAAAACAAATTATAAGTTTGAAGTTAAAATATAAAAGAGCATTATTTCTAGCCCCACACATCGATGATGTAGAATTTGGTTGTGGAGGAACAATTAATAAGCTTGTGAATGAAGGAGTGGATGTGATGTACATAGCTTTTTCGGATTGTAAAGAATCTATTTCTGAGGAATTGCCTAAAGATATTCTAAGAAAAGAGCTCAGTCAGTCAATAGAAAGTCTTGGTATAAAAAGAGATAATATTAAAGTTCTGGATTTCCGAGTAAGATATTTCTATGAAGAACGTCAAAAAGTACTACAGTCTTTGATAGATATTAGAAAAGAATTTGCACCTGATATAGTGTTCACACCTTCTCAAAAGGATATACATCAAGATCATAAGGTTGTAACTGAAGAATGCATTAGAGCCTTTAAGCATACATCGATAATGGGATATGAATTGCCTTGGAACTGTCTTTCATTTTCTTATGACACTATTATAGCTCTAAGTAAAGTAGATTTGCAAAATAAAATCGAAGCTATTAATTGTTATAAATCCCAAGCTCACAGAATATATCATAGGGAAGAATATATAACGGCAATGGCACTGACTAGAGGATTAAAAATTAATAAAAGATATGCCGAAGTGTTTGAATTGATACGTTTAGTAGTGGACTAAAGTTTATATAAGAATGATAATGAAAAATTTTGCATTGATCGGAGCTGCTGGATATATTGCTCCGCGGCACATGAGAGCAATCAAGGATACTAATAATTGCTTGATTGCTGCAATGGATAAAAATGATTCCGTAGGGGTCATCGATAGTTACTTTCCTGACGCTGCATTTTTTACAGAATTTGAAAGATTTGATCGTCATCTGGAAAAAGTAAAAAGAGGGAGTGAAGAGAATCTAGATTATGTCAGTATCTGTAGTCCTAATTATCTACATGATGCGCACATCCGGTTTGGTCTCAGATACGGAACTGATGTGATCTGTGAGAAGCCAATAGTTCTTAATCCGTGGAATATTGATGCACTTCAAGAAATAGAAAAGGAGACTGGAAATAATGTGTACAACATTCTCCAGCTAAGACTTCATGATTCTATGAAAAGAGTGAAAAAGATGGTAGATGAAGGACCAAAAGATAAGATCTATGATTTTGACCTTACTTATCAAACATCTAGAGGATCTTGGTACTATACTTCGTGGAAAGGAGATAGTGAGAAATCAGGTGGAATTGCTACAAATATAGGAGTACATTTCTTTGATGTGTTGGGCTGGATATTTGGTGAAGTAAAGAAGAATGTAGTCAATGTGCATACCCATGATAGAGCTGCTGGATATTTAGAATTTGATCGGGCTAGGGTAAGATGGTTTCTAAGTATAAACTATGATACGCTGCCACAAGAAGTAAAAGAAAGAGGATTAAGAACATATCGCTCAATGAACATTGATGGTGAAGAAATAGAATTTAGTGGTGGATTTACGGAATTACATACGGATAGTTACAAAGATATATTAAGTGGTGGTGGATTCCGAATCGAAGAGTCTCGAAAAGCAATTCAGACGGTTTTTGATATCAGGCATGCTGAGCCGATAGGATTAAAAGGCGACTATCATCCGTTTTGTAAATTAGAACAGAGCAAACATCCGTTTAAAAGGTAAATTTGATTGGATCCGAGATCTTGAAGAATTAGATTAATACTGCACAATTCTACACCAAAAAAATTAAAACGTATGCTGACAAAATATTTGACCTTGTTAAAGACAAATCGCCAGCGAAAAAAGTTATCTTATGATAATGTTGGAATGAGTGGTAGGGTTATTATATGGAGCAAGATATCAAGTGGAGTAGACGATATCTCGAGAGCCTGATAAGGATGATTGATAAGGATACCTCAAGTAAGTAAAAGTAGTGCTAGATATTTATATCCCTCTTGCTGGAAATCCTAAAATCAAGTATAGTCTTCATTGTCTTTTTACAGTATTCCTAGGAATAGATATAAACATCATTGAAGATGAGAATACTTCGGATATAGATATTAGAATTGGGGTTCGTACACTTATAATAAAAAAATCTGCCTTTTGGGAAAAGCAAAGTATTCCTAAAAGTGTTACTAAGCAAAAACTGACTTTTGACAGTAAAGAATTTGATATAGTCTCCTTGTTTGGCCCTATTACTATTTCTCAAGAAGGAGATATAATTACCCTGGAGTTTGATATAATAGCCTCTACATTTTTTATGCTTACAAGATGGGAAGAACACGCATCAGATAAAAAGGATACCCACGGTAGATTTTCGGCAAAAGAATCGGTAGCCTTTAAGCATGATTTTTTAGAAAGACCGATCGTAAACGAATATGTGGAATTACTAGGGGCTATACTGACCAAAATGGGGTGTAAACAAAAAAAGAAAAAAAGAACATTCACCTTAGTTCCTACACATGATGTCGATAAACCATTTTTGATTGACGGATGGATGCGAAATGCACGATACATAGTGGGTTCGCTGAAACGAGCAAGGTTTTTCGAATTGGCTAGATATACCAAGCACCTTATAAAAAGCTCGGATCCATTTGATACATATGACAGGATGATGAATCTTTCAGAAAGAGAAAATGCAAAATCACATTTTTTCTTTTTACAAAAAGGGACAACTCGTGCGGATGAAAACCATGAAATAGATACACCAAAGATCAAAAAGCTGATACAACATATACAAGCTCGAGGACATTTGATTGGTTATCATCCTTCATACAATGCCTACAATGATGAGTCACTGTTCAGAAAAGAAAAACAGAATCTAGCGCGCGTTTCTGATCAAGAGATTAATTCAGGCAGGCATCATTTTTTAAGATGGGATGTCAATGCGACACCACAAATCTGGCAGGAAAATAATATGGCTTGGGACAGTACGCTAGGTTATGCAGATCATGCAGGATTTAGATGCGGCGTATGTTACCCTTTTCCACTATACGACCTTGTTAACAATAGACAACTTGATGTATACGAGCGACCATTAGTAGCGATGGAGTGGTCATTAATTCATTATCAAGGATTGTCAATTGATCAAGTGGAGGCAAAAATTGTAGTGTTGAAAAATCAAGTCAAAAAGTACAATGGAGAATTTGTGTTTTTATATCATAACTCCGCTTTTTATACGAATGAGTACCATGGGGTATCTGATCGGCTATTGAATAGTTTTTATAATTAAGTAATTTTTTTGCCATTACTGTAGGTTCGAATAATTTAAAATTTTAACATGAAAAAAATCCTAATTACAGGAGCCGCTGGCTTCCTTGGCTCTCACCTCTCAGATAGATTTATCAAAGAAGGTTACCATGTCATCGGTATGGATAATCTCATCACTGGGAGTATGGACAATATCCAGCACTTGATGCCTTTGGAAGAATTCACGTTCTACCACCATGATGTGAGTAAGTTCGTCCATGTACCAGGAGAGCTAGATTATATTTTACATTTCGCTTCACCAGCCAGTCCGATTGATTATCTCAAGATGCCGATTCAGACATTAAAAGTAGGATCATTAGGTACGCATAACCTATTAGGTCTTGCAAAGGCAAAAAATGCAAGAATGCTCATCGCCAGTACCAGTGAAGTATACGGTGACCCACTAGTCAACCCCCAACCAGAAGAATACTGGGGAAATGTAAACCCTGTAGGACCAAGAGGTGTATACGATGAAGCAAAGCGTTTTCAAGAAGCGATGACTATGGCTTATCACACTTTTCATGGTCTAGAAACTAGGATCGTAAGAATATTCAATACTTATGGACCGAGGATGAGGTTCAACGATGGTCGTGCGCTACCCGCTTTTTTCTGGCAGGCTATGACCAATGAAGATATCACTGTCTTTGGTGATGGCAGCCAAACAAGAGCATTCTGTTACGTGGATGACTTGGTAGAAGGGATTTACCGCTTGTTATTTAGCGACTATGTACAACCCGTCAATATTGGTAACCCGGATGAGATCAGTATCCTACAAGCGGCAGAAGAGGTCGTTGATCTAGTAGATGGAACGACATCGAGGATTATCTTCAAAGGACTACCAAAAGATGATCCGAAAGTCAGAAGACCAGATATTACTAAGGCAAAAGAACTCCTAGGATGGCAACCAACTATAGATAGAGCCGAAGGACTAAGAAGAACCTACGAGTACTTCAAAATTAAGATTGGTAAGTAGGCTTTGTGTTGGAGGATTCTTGAATTTCGGATTGATAAATTCCGCGTTATGCGTTTCGCCGTCTGCGGAACATAATTTATGACACATAAAATACACCACATAATTTATGCCACATAATTTGTGTGGCATATAAAATAATGTATACCTTGCGCATAGAAACATGCAATAGCTATCAATACCATGAAATTAGAAGCAGACAATCCATTCGAATTATTCCAATATAAGGGACCTGAATATTTTTGTGATAGAGAGCAAGAGTTGGAGTTGCTAACAAAGGCTTTTGATAGCAGGATCAATACGGTATTATCTTCATATAGGCGCATGGGTAAGACCAGCCTTATCGCTCACTTACATCATTATCTGTCAAAAAGGAAAGGTGTCATTTGTATTTATATGGATATCCTCCATACAAGGTCAGACAAGGAATTCGCAGATACTTTTGTAACAGCGACGATGCAAGCGCTAGAGAAGAAAGAACCGCAATTACTGAAGTTTTTGGATACTTTCAAGAATGTAAGACCGATAGCTGGCGTCAACCCTTCCACTGGATTGCCTACTCTTAGTCTAGGAATAGAGTCAGAAATCGAAGTGAACTATACCTTCGACACCATCATGAATTTGATAATAGAAAGACCAGAGAAATTTCAGATCACGATAGACGAATTCCAACAAATCGACAATTATGAGCAACAATCTGTAATGGATGCACGGATAAGATCCTATTTCCCTAAGGCAAAGAATCTTCAGTACATATTTGCAGGAAGTGACCAGCATTTATTGATAGCACTATTTACAAATCCAAAGAAACCAATGTTCTCTAGTACACAGATGGTAACACTAGATTACATACCATATACAGAGTATTATGAATTCATAAAACGGAAATTTGAAAGTAGAGGACGTAAAATATCAGACCTGATTACCCACAGAATATTGAAATGGACAAATCAATATACATTCTATACTCACTTTTTATGTAGTAATCTGTACAATAACGGGGGTGAAGAGATAACAGATACAGACCTTGCTATAGCGAAGAATAGTTGCTTGAAACATTTCGAGCCAGCATACTATATGTACAGGAAGATTCTGTCAAAAAATCAGTTTAAAATGTTGGCAGCGGTGGCAAAAGATGGAGAAGCCAGAAATATCCAAGGAAAAGATTTCCTAAATAAACATAAATTATCTGCATCAACAGCGAAGCAATCACTCCAAAAATTGGTATCTGATCAGCTCGTGCATGAAAATTTAGACAAAAATGGATCAAGCTATTTTGTCTATGATATGTTCTTAATGAGATGGCTGCAACAAAATTATTAATAAAGTTTCTGATTACCAAAAGATGATCCGAAAGTAAGGCGACTAGATATTATTAAAGCTAAAGAACGACTAAGGTGGAAGCCAACTGAAGATGGAGCTGAAGGAATAAGAAGAACCTATGAATACTTCAAAACCAAAATCAAGAATTAAAGAGCAAGATTGTTTGAGTTATAAAGAATCAACAATCAAGCGGCTTGCGCAGCAAACGCTTGAATTCAATAACTCAACAACCCAATAACCCAACAACTAAAAATGAAAGGAATAATACTAGCCGGTGGATCTGGCACAAGACTATACCCGATCACTAAGGCGATCAGCAAGCAACTCATGCCGATCTATGATAAGCCGATGATTTACTATCCTCTATCAGTATTGATGTTGGCTGGGATCAATGAGATTTTAATAATCACAACTCCAGAGGATCAAGCAAGTTTCAAGAGATTACTCGGTGATGGTTCAGAATTAGGCTGTAGATTCGAATATGTAGTACAAGAAGTTCCAAATGGGTTAGCCCAAGCATTTGTATTAGGAGCTGACTTTATCGATGGAGACAAGAGTGCGCTTATTTTGGGAGACAATATCTTTTATGGTTCAGGGCTATCTGGTTTAGTACAAGAAAGTGCGGAGATGACAATAGGTGCAAAAGTATTTGCTTATCCTGTCCACGACCCAGAAAGATATGGAGTAGTAGAGTTTGACGACAATGGAAAAGTAATCTCTCTTGAAGAAAAACCAGCGGAACCAAAATCTAAATATGCAGTACCTGGCCTATACTTCTATGACGAGAAAGTATGTCAATACGCTGCCGATCTTGAACCGAGCTCTAGAGGCGAATATGAAATCACGGACTTGAATAGAGTCTATCTTGAAAAAGGAGAGCTCTCAGTGGGAACCATGCAAAGAGGAACAGCTTGGCTAGACACTGGAACATTCGACTCGTTAGCAGATGCTTCAGAATTCGTGAGAGTAATTGAAAAGAGACAAGACTATAAAATAGGATGTATCGAAGAGGTAGCTTATCGTATGGGTTACATAGATGCAGAACAGTTAAAAGAAATAGCAAAGCCACTGGAGAAGAGTGGCTATGGAAAATATTTAATGAGGCTAATTCCCTAATGGGCTACCAAATTTATTTGGTAGAAAACAAAACTTGCACAGCAAATCAGAACTAAGGCCAATGTTCCGAATAAATTCAGAACCCCATTAGAAGCTCATTGAAAACCCACTACAAAAGACAATTGCCCCACATACAACCCCTAGGAGCTATGTTTTTTGTAACATTCAGATTAGCGGGAAGTATACCAAAAAATAAAATAAATGATCTCAAAAATGAATATTCATTAAGAATAGAAGAGTGTAAAAAAATCAAGAGTGACCACAAAAAGAATCTTGAAATATTCAATCTTCGAAAAAATTACTTGGTTGCTTTGGATTATTTATTGCATAAAATAGAGATAGGGTCACACTATATCAAGCAACCCAAAATAATAAAAATAGTGGAGACTGAGCTCAAGAGATTTGATAATGAATATTATGATCTCATTTGCTACGCCATTATGTCCAACCATGTGCATATTTTAATTGACACACAACAACAGTTAAATGATCAGTATAGTGAAGATCAATTAGACATAAATTATGTTCCTTTAGAAACGATAATGAAGCGAATAAAAGGGCCAACAGCTGTATATGCAAATAGAGAATTAGAAAGATCTGGACAATTTTGGGAATGAGAGAGTTATGATATCTACATTAGAAATGAAAAAATGATGGATAATGTAATTGGGTATATTTTAGATAATCCAGTGAAAGCTGGAATAGTAGATGAATGGAGGCTATATCCAGGGAATTATTACAAATATGACCACGATACTGCCTAATTGTTCCGAATAAATTCAGAACCCCATTAAAGGTTGTGCAAAAGATCATTATCTATAGGCTTATTTAAACCAAAACCGCTTTTCGAAATGTTCTTCATATGAAGAACCCTAAAAATAAATGAATAAAATTAAAAAACAAGCACAAACTTCCCTCCCCACTAAACATGGAACATTTCATGTAGTGGCTTATGCTTTAGATCATGACGAAAAAATGCCTCACATGGTACTGATCAATCCTGAAACAGATTTTTCTAAAGCTGTGAACGTAAGAGTCCACTCGGAATGTATGACAGGCGATGTTTTTAGTAGCTACCGATGTGAGTGTGGCGAACAACTAAACATGTCACTAGAATATGTAAATAAAAATGGTGGCTTAGTCATTTACTTAAGGCAAGAAGGAAGAGGCATAGGTCTCATCAATAAACTGCATGCATACACTAAACAAGATCAAGGTTACGATACTGCAGAAGCC
>JBLHWH010000055.1:0-33166 GCA_047628935.1 Halioglobus sp.
TCGGCTTGAGCAAGTGGTTAGTCGGTTTTTGTTTTAGGCGCTATCTTTCTTTACGCTTTGCTTCTTTCTTCTATTATTTTTTTAGACATTTTGTTGGTATAAGTAGTAATACAAATTACTAACTAGTTGTAAACTATTTCACCACAGCTCGTTGTCTCTAGTTGAATACCAGCATACGATAGTTCTAAGAAAATCAATTTTCGTAGTCCCATAAAAATATTTGTATTCAAATAGAGTTTGCGTATAATCTCTCCTTATTTAAATAAGCATTTGTCTATTTTTTATAGAGAAACCTCACCATTTGTCAGAGCAGCTAATTTATATAATTCTTACTGCCAAATTGAGTCATATAAAAATACATAAACACGAATTTGCCAATTATCTTACATTGTCCTTAACTAATTCATTATATTTCATTTACAATGATTTTTATGCCTATGTTTGCGCTTATAAAACACCCTTTTTCTTTAAATAAAAACATATCCACCATGAAAATAATCAGCTAACATAAGTCGGCGTAACTATATGCACCGCATTTATAGACAATATATAAATTGCCGAAGCCCCATGGTTTTTAACCCAGTAAGTAAAACTACACATAATATTTGTAGATATTTAACTTTAAAATAATCGGTAATCTTTAGTTTCTCTATACTTCCACAAGCTACTTAAGTAGCTCACTAATCTATACTTCCACAAGATCAACTTGAATTAGTTGTTATGTACTTACTGAAATAATCATGCTGCTAACAGTACTGCAATGGTTTAAGTCTTAATACAATGTTCTCTCATAACTTTTGCTTTAAGTCCTGTAGCAGTTGTTACAGCTAAAATAAGGCTTAAACATAATTAATCGAGAAATATTTTTTAAAAATAACATTGGAAGTATTACTAGTATCAAGTCTTAGCATAGTTAAAAAAAAATAATTAAAAAGATAGAAAGATAGATAGAAAGAAAAAGAGAGTAGGTCGTACTTACTACTCAGATTTCTCCATATGATGGAAATTAGTCTATGCTATGGAAAAAAAATCCTTAATATCATGACAAATTGATAATCAGTAAATTGAAAAGCAGATGGGAATTTAAAATAAAAAAAGTTATGAAGAATAGAAAACGTACTCAAATTCTAGCAATCTCTCTTTTTATTTGTCTAGAATTCCATTTAAGTGGTAAAGAAATATGCAACAATGGAATTGACGATGTCAATGATGGTTTCCTAGATTGTATGGATAACGATTGTAACAATCTCCGACGCTCTAACTATGGTATATAAAATTACTTTGTTTCAACCTAATTATAATGAGAGGTCTAGCTATTCTAGAATAATAAAAGAAGAGTATAAAAATACGAAAGACTTTATTTTAGGTATTTATCCAAATCCATTTTCAGATGCAACAGCTTACTTTACCAATGAGGACTTAAAGGAACCTAACTTAATAGTTTACAATTCATACGGACAGTTAGTAAAACAAATAGAAGATATTTCTGGACAAACATTTTCTTTTCAGCGTGATAATTTATCAGACGAACAGTACTCTATTAGCTGGGTACAAGAAAGCACTGTGACCGCAATTAACAAGTTAATGAATGTAGAACAACAACAACAACAACAACAACAACAACAACAACAACAACAAACGTCTTAGTACTAATTGAGAGGTTTTATCTGAGATTACTTAGGGTGAACTTGAGTAGTTAATCATTCCATAAACAAATCATGAAAAATATTTCGAATTATTTCTTAGTGCAACTAATTTTATTGATTTCAAGCAGCTTATTTAGTCAGGTCGGTATCGGGACAACAGTTCCTGATATTTCTTCTGCACTGGATATTTCGTCCAGCAGCAAAGGTTTTTTAATGCCAAGATTGTCCACGGAAGAAAGGAGTAATATTCTACTCCCAGCTAATGGCTTAATGATATATAACACGACATTGAATGATGGTCAATTAAATATTGGAACACCCTTAGCACCAAAGTGGAAAGGTATCAAAGGACAAGGGCCCATGATTGATTGTGTTACTGAAAACGATAGTATCAGTACTATATCTAATAGTGATCTATTGGTGCCAGGAATGACGATATCGCCTCAGCCAGGGACATATTTAGTTTTCTTTAATGGCCAACATAAAGTCGGATACTGTCCAGCGTTATTTACTTCAGATCAAGCTGTTATAGATATGTTCGGGATCTACCAAGCCTTGTCGGCATTGCCAGTCGGCACACCTCACGCTCTTGTTTTCGGAAATGGAGAGGTTTTGTCTCCGGATGTTTATGACGTAACTGGAGCGCCATCGATTGCTGGAACACTCACACTGGATGGCGGAGGAGACACTAGTTCAGTTTTCATTATCAGAGGTACTGGTGCATTTAGTACAGGAGTTGGCTCAACAGTAGAATTGATCAATGGAGCAAGCTCCAACAATGTATTTTGGATGTCTGAAGTTGCACTTTCTACGGCCGCTGAGACAACAATGAAGGGAACAATGATTTCTCCTGCCGGAGCACTTTCATTGGGTGCGAATACAAACCTTGAAGGAAGGTTGCTTACTAAATCAGGAGCAATAACGATGGGAGCGAACTGCATTATTACCGCTCCATCTGGACCCTCTCCTATAGAATTAGGTGTACTTTCCACACTTGTGCTGTTTAGCTCTGCCGGTGCTGTTTCAGATGTTCCAACGTGTATGATCACTGGAGATGTAGGTACTGCATTAGGAGCTCTAACAATTGCTGGTACTCATATTGGACAACAATATCCCCCTGGTACTACTACTACTCAAAGCCCCATTCCCGCTACTATATACAGTATTTATCAAAATGGAGTTGAGGTATCAAATTCTATCCGAAAAATTAATTCAGAGAACGCAGTAGTGAATCTCCAGGCAATGATTACAACCTCTACCGAAGAAACAATCGAAGTACGATGGAAAGTCGACAGTGGTGAAGTGACCCTCAATCGTAGAGTCTTATCGTTGATAAATTGTGGATATTAGATGTTTCCCATTCAGGTTTAAGAACTAAATTGTCTTAGGTAATAATTTGATCATGAATTCATTACAGTAAAAGCGGTAGATTTTTTATTCTGTATATTTAGCGGTACTTCAGCGTAGGGACTTCAGCTGGGAGCATTTTAGATTATCGCATATCATAATTTGATATATTTAAATAAAAAATATGAATGAAGGTATTATAAAGCCGGCATCATAAAGCAGTTTCACGATTTGAAGATTCTACAATTCTGAAAAAATATAATTAAAATGCTTGATTATATTATTGACAAAGAGTCATTTTGAACTGGCCACTTCAACTTCCATAACTGCAAAATTGTTATTCAAAGCATACAAAAATATATGATCGTCTAGATAATCTGTTGTTGTACTAATAATCAATTGCCCGTCTAGTCCTTTTTTTAGCTATATCAAAACTAATAAATGTCTGGTTTAGTCAAAATATATCTTTCAATATTCGTTACATTCTTTAAGCAAGCGGGTTTTCTAATGGAACGCCATTTTCCGTCATACCTATTAAATATTATTGTCCATTAGCGTTTGGGTATAGATATGAGGCTGTTTTTATTTGTGTTGCAAAACATTTCAATAACATAATAGCCTCTACAATGAATTCTTTTCATCAAGCTAAGTTTAGAAAAATTAGATTCTTTTGATATTAAATCGTTAACGATGACTCCTGAGTTTAAACTTCGGGAATCTGGAAAAATTTCAGCTTTCAATTTCTTGTTTTCTTTTTTTTGTTCTCATGCAGGCATAGTGTTATAGCCTTCGGCTATGGGCATTAGTTATCTCTTGCATATCCGATAAGTCTATTACTTTTCAGGCTATTTCTAAACGACTCAATCTAAAAGCACTGACTTTCGTTAAATCAGCTTCTGAAGCGGTTGTTTATCAGTGTTAGCAAAAAGATTTGCATTCATGAATTTGGATGCTCTTCATTATTCAATAGAATCTTACTGGAAGACAGTACATGTATAAAAACGCCATAAGCACTGAAGGCTGCCTATTCTGGATCTAATTATCAATATGTTTCTGCGGTTGTAACTAGAATTCAACTACGCCTTGACATATTAAGTAAAGATTATTTCAAGTGCGTTTTTTCTTGCTTCAGAGAGCATGATGCTACTTATGCTGATGATATTCTTAAAGAAGGACAACCTGGGGATATGATCTTACCAGATCTAGATTATTCGATTGGTGAAGTCTTTAATGAAATTGATAAGGCAGATGCCTTTTATATCTCAAGATTTAAAATTCAAGCAAAGGTATATTCAGTAGTACTTGTTGAATCAGTGGACTTGACCAGAATTTTAAGCAATTGGATAGAAAGGGGGGTAGTAAGTTCGAATCAAATTTCTTAATTGATTCTAAAAGTAAATTGAAGTATAGAGTTGTTTGCATAAGACTGCCTTTTCATTAAATAGATATGCGAAATAGTAAACTCCAAAAAAATGGTAATCGAAATAACAAGAATAACAAACAATTGAATTACCTTCATCTATGGAACATTTTCTTTACAAACCTATACAGCAAAGGCGTTTTAATTGAAAAAGTCTATAAATTATTTTCTTTAAGATGGCACATCTAATTCGTTTTTAAAACATGGAAAAGTTACTTTAATATTAATTCGATAATTCAATCAGCACAATGCCCCAATCCAATAAAGCCAGAACTTCTTTTATAACTCTGCTTAACTTACATCGTTTTCATAGTTAATCCACTATTTAAAACCTACCAAAGGTCGGTCTATGAAAAATATAACAGCCTTCTTTCTCCTATGAAATTTATGAAGGCATACCTGAACGGCTCCATCGCCGTTCTAGAGTCCTCTAAACTGGATATTGCAAAACAATTAACGAAAAATTGTTGCTACAATATTCGCAAGGATAGAATAAACATATATAGAAAAATTATCTATTTTTAAGTTAGGTTGATGCCTTTGCTCAGCGAGGTCATAATAGCGTTTATAGATATTTACTACAATAAAGAGTTCTACTTGAACTCAGCGAGATCACCAAAATTGATACTTACCTAGGTAGATACAATATAATTAATCGAGAAATATTTTTCAATCATAACATTGAAAATATTTCTAGTAACAAGCCTTAGCATAGTTCAGAAAAAATATTAAAAATAGATAGAGTGTATGTCGTACTTACCACTCAGCTTTCTCCATATAATGGAAAATTGTCTATGGTATGGAAAAAAACATATTCTTAAGTTTTATAAAAAGTTACTAACCAGCAAGTTAAGAAGCAGGTACGATTTTTCAACATGTTGAGTTATGAAGAACAGAAAACGTACTCAAATTCTAGCAATCGTTCTTTTCATGAGTCTAGGATCCCATTTAAATGGTCAAGAAATATGCACCAATGGAATTGACGATGATAATGATGGTTTCCTAGATTACATAGATAACAATTATAATAATCTCCAAGGCTGTACGATGGTACGTAATATTACTTTGTTTCAAACAAATTATTATAAAAGACCAAATCCAGATATTTACGCAGCTACAATATCTAACGACCACATAAAAAAGTAAGATTTTAAATTGGCCTAATTTATCGCTAGCTAACTTCTAAATAACACCTAATAATGAAAAATACGGCAATATTAGCTTTACTACTATTTTCCCCTACTCCTATCATTAGTAAAACTATAAATTTAGGAATACATATCAATTTTGAAGCTTTTACTGGAACGGGAGCAGCTAAAAATAGTGGAACCTCTAAAGGGGATATTGGCTCAAATAATGGAATGGTAAGCGGATTTGAAGATGACGACTTTATTGGTAAAGTATACAATGCAGATTCTATAACTGCTCAGACAAGAATAGATTTACTTAGATTGTATATACACCTTAATTATATCTTTGTTACATACCCTTCGACTCATGCTGCCGCTTTAGGAACTGGAGAGACTGCTATCGCTGTCAAGGATGCGAATGTTCAGCTTAATTGGGTTACTGCCACCGAAATTAGTAATGATTACATTACTGTTGAGTACTCAGAAGATGGAATTTATTTTTCACCAATCAGTAAAATAACTGGTGCGGGAAACAGTGCACAATCATTAGCCTATACAGCAATTGACCATAGCCCACTTGATGGGATATCATACTATCGTTTAAAGCAAACGAATTATGATGGGAGGACTAATTATTCTAGAATAATAAAAGAAGAGTTTAAAAATACGAAAAACTATATTTTAGGTATCTATCCAAATCCATTTTCAAATGCAACAACTTCCCATACTAATGAGAACTTAAAAGACTATAAATTAATAGCTTACTATCCATTGGGACAGTTAGGTAAACAAATAATAAATATTTCTGGACAAACATTTTCTTTTCAGCGTAATAATTTATCAGACGTCCTGTACTCTATTAGATAGGCACAAGAAAGCACTGTAATCGAGATTGACAAACTAATAAATGTAGAATAACAAGAAAAAACAAAGTCTTAACACTAATTGAGAAGTTTTATCTGAGATTACTTAGGGTTAACCTGAGTAGTTAATAATTATATAAAAAAATCATGAAAAATAATTCGAATTATTTCGTAGTGCAACTAATTTTATTGATTTCAATAGGCTTATCTGGTCAGGTCGGTATCGGGACAACGATTCCTGACATTTCATCTGCACTGGATATTTCGTCCAGCAGCAAAGGTTTTTTAATGCCAAGACTATCCACGGAAGAAAGGAATAATATCCTACTCCCAGCTAATGGCTTAATGGTCTATAACACGACATTGAATGATGGTCAATTAAATATTGGGACCCCCATAGCACCAAGTTGGATAGGTATCAAAGGACAAGATGGACTCATGATTAATTGTGTTACTGAAGGCGATAGTATCAGCACTATGTCTACTATTGATTTGCTGGTATCAGGAATGCTTATAACAACTCCACCAGGGACTTATTTAGTTTTGTTTAATGCTGAACATAAAGTCGGGGTCAGTCCGCCATCATTTACTTCAGATCAAGCTGTAATAGATATGGACGGGATCTACCAAGCCTTAACAGCATTGCCAGCGGGCACACCTCACGCTCTTGTTTTCGGAAATGGAGAGGTCTTGTCTCCTGATGTTTATGACGTAACTGGAGCTCCGTCGATTGCAGGAACACTCACATTGGATGGCGGAGGAGACACAAGCTCGGTTTTTATTATCAGAGGTACTGGTGCATTTAGTACCGCAGCTGGTTCAACAATAGAATTGATCAATGGAGCAAGCTCCAACAATATATTCTGGATGTCTGAAGCTGCTCTTTCTACGGCCGCTGGGACAACAATGAAGGGAACAATGATTTCTCCTGCCGGAGCACTTTCATTGGGTGCGAATACAAACCTTGAAGGAAGGATGTTTACTAAATTAGGAACAATAACGATGGGAGCGGACTGCATTATTACCGCTCCAGCTGCGCCGTCTCCTATAGAATTAGGTGTACTTTCCACACTTGTGCTGTTTAGCTCTTCTGGTGCGGTTTCAGATGTCGTCACTTGTATGACCACTGGGGATGTGGGTACTGCATTCGGACCTTTGACAATTACAGGTACTCATATTGGAGAACAATACCCCGCAGGTACAACAGCTACCCCAACCCCAATTCCTACTGCTACCTACAGTATTTATCAAAATGGAGATGAGGTATTAAGTTCTAGCCGAAAAGTTAATTCAGAGAGCGCAGTAGTGAACCTCCAGTCAATTGTAACAACATTAACCGAAGAAGCCATCGAAATACGATGGAAAGTCGACAGTGGCGAAGTGACTCTCAATCATAGAGTCCTATCGTTGATTCGTTCTGAATTATAGATGTTTCACATTCAAGTTCAAGAATTAAATTGTCTTAGACAATTTAATCATGACTTTATTACATCAAAGGGCAGTAGAGTCTGTATTCTGTATGTTTAGCGTCACTTAAGTGTGAGGATTTCAACTTCCATAGCTGCAAAATTGTTATTCAAAGCATACAAAAATGTATGATCGTCTAGATAGTCTGTTGTTGTTGTTGTTGTTGTTGTTGTTGTTGTTGTTGTTGTTATCAATTGCCGTTTAGTCTTTTTTAGCTATTTCAAAACTAATAAATGTCTGGTCTAGTCAAAATATATCTTTCAATATTCGTTTCATTCTTTAAGCTTGCGGGGTCTCTAATAGATCTCTATTTTCAGTCATACTTATTTAATATTATTGTCCATTAGCGTCTGAGTATACTTATAAGAGTAATATTGAGGTCCTCTATCTGAATGATGAATCAATTCTAGATCTTCATATTCTCTTTTTTTTAATGCGTCTTTAAATGTATCAATAAAGAACTTTACTGTCATCTTCTCACCTAAACTATAACCCACGATTTTTCTTAAATAAGAGTCTGTGATCAACATGAGATAGTAAAACCACGCGTGCTACTTAGATAAGTGTCATCAGAGCCCCACAAACTTTCCGTTCTATCTATTTATCTATATATTTATTTATTTATCTATCTATCTATCTTTAAATTAACTGCAAGATTTGGATATTTCTTCATGTGATGATTACTATTTGTGGGGTATGGACCACGAAGCAGTTTATTATTTATTAGTGAGTTATCACGTAGTACATGAAACTTATCTTACCCAATTCTGATGCAGTAATCTATTAGTTCATCTTGAAGAATGAAATGTAGCTTCTTAGATCCTAACCGTTTAGCGATCAATCGTTACCGAGTAGATCTACTAGTACTCCAACTTCGAAGGCTTGAACCAGTCTGTATTTTTATTTGCATCTTATAGCACGATTGTCGAGTTCTTCCTACTAATTCACATAATGTTCTTAATAATATTATAGCATAGATCTTTCGTAATGATCTTACCGCTTCGGACCAAATTTATTTTTAATGTTGATTAGCAATTTTTTATTTGCTTCATTGATCAACATCTCTAATATCTCGTTGCTAAGTAGGTCTTGTTCTATGATTTTAACAGTTCCTATCGACTCTTTTCCGCATTGGTATCGTTAAAAGAGAACTGTTCATCTTGTTTATTGTTTATAAGATTAGATTCGTGGTGAATAATACGTCGATACCGTCTAACAAACTCATTTAGAACATCTTTTATTCTTCAAGTAGTAATCTTCCGCAAGAAGCAGACAACTGGCTTCTCCATCTAAATATTGTCATGCAATCTTTCGTTTTAGTGTTTCATCATATCGTTTTTCACTTCTTACACGTTTTGACTTTTTGCCATAATTTATAGATCTTTGTATCACCTATTTCATTTCGATATACTTTTGTTTTTTATAAATTGAGATACACAGGAAAAGTAACGACTTCAGACACTATTGCTTTACTATCTATTTGACCTCGTACAAATTTCGAGAAATAAAGCCCTTAAAAAGGATCCATATATCTTTGATCATTAACAAATGACTCATCTGTCAATGTTTTCAAGAAGTTGACTAGATCTACCTTATCTTCTTCACTTAAGAATAAGCCTGTCAAACTAGTAGCCAAAATAGCTTCATCGATCGTACTTGATGGGTGAATACCTTCATTATAGTGATCCACAACTTCTTCTAGTGTTTGGAATCTACCATCATGCATATATGGTGCTGTGAGTTCAATATTTCTTAATGTAGGCACTTTGAATCTTGCTCTATCCATAGGTTTACCTGAAACTGCTTCTCTTCCTATATCTATAAAGTCAACATCTACATCAAGTCCATTATTCATGTATAAATCGTTCTCAAAATTTGCACCACCATGACAGTGAGCGCAGTCAGCGCCAGAAAACTGTGGAAAGAATGGATTGTATTCAGTTTCGAATAGTAGCCGGCCTCTTTCTTCACTTTCGGTTAACTCAATTGAGCCAGCTTTCCATTGATCATATTTAGAATTATAGGAAACGATACTGAGCATAAATTGTTCCATGGCTAGTGCCATCTTATCTATTGTAATATCATCATTACCATATACTCTTGTGAATTGATCTCGATAGATCTTTGTATCATTCAATTTCGCCAATACATTTTCTAGGGTCTCATCCATTTCAAGCTCATCTTGGATTGGTAATATGGCTTGATCTCGGAGCAAGTGGGCTCTCCCATCCCAAAAGAATTCATTGCTATTCCAAGCCATATTGAAAACGGACATTGCTTGTCTTTTTCCGGGTAAGCCTTCAACTCCAATAGAAAATCTTGTAGTATCACTAAATCCATGCTCTTGTCTGTGACAACTTGCACAGCTTTGTATGCCGTCTTTTGACAACAATTTTTCATAAAATAACATTCTACCTAGCTCTACCCCTTGTTCCAAAAGTATATTATCTTCTGGTAAATTAGGAGAAGGAAATGCTCCATATATTAGATTGTACAGCGATGTATCCTGCAATATTTCTTCTATTGGCGGATCTATGATCGGATCATCACCACATGATAGCGTAATACAAACGATTAACCCTAAGACTAGTATTAAACTATATTTATTCATTCGAAAGATTCTTATTTGTTATAAATTTTTGATCCGTAAGCGATTTTAAAAATGCCAAAAGATCAGCCCCTTCTGTTTCTGTTAGATTGAGCGGTTCTATGAGACTATTTTTATTAATATGGTTACTCCCACCACTATTATAGTGTACTATGACCTCGGCGAGAGTCGCGATAGATCCATCATGCATGTATGGACCTGTCACCTCAGCATTACGCAGTGATGGAACTTTGAACAATGCTTTATCATTTGGATTTTGTGTGAGTCTTTCTCTTCCATTATCTGGATATTCATCATACAGTCCGTTATTTTGAAAACTGTAGTTAGAGAAATTAAATCCAGAATGACAAGTAGAACAAGATGTTCGTTCACTATCAAATAATGCTTTTCCTTTTATCGCAGAATCTGACATAGATCCTTCAATGTTATAGTTATATTCTAGGTCATAAAAGCTCTGACCACTAATCATACTTCTTTCGAATTGTGATAATGCTCTCGTAATCACAAATGCACTGGGTTCTTGATCATAAGCAGCTTTCGCCATCTGGACATAAGAAGGAATCTTTGACAAAGTATCGGCTATCAGCACGATGTTATTGTTGAACTCATTATGCTCTTGAATAGGTACAAGTATTTGCATTTCTAAAGTAGGTAATCCCCCCTCTCTTGTATAGTATGGCTGATATGCTACATTGGCGATACTTGGAGAATTCCTAGTCCCTAACAAACCATCAGCACCAACACTAACAGGCTTGTTATCCGAAAATGCAAGTGAAGGGTCATGACAAGAGGCACAACTGATTGAACCATCTTTTGATAAGATAGGATCGTAAAATAGCTTCTTACCTAGATTCCATCTTTCAACTGTATATTCATTACCTTCTGGATGTACTACCTCTGGGAATCCCTGTGGTGCCTCCATAATTTGCAAATTGGCTATCTCTGTACTTTCTGTTTCTTTAGCACATGAGACAGCCAATAAACTTAATACAATTATATAGCTGAATATTAATTTCACCTTATTATTGAACTACTACTTTACGAGTAGCTAATGTTTTACCATTACTATCCGCTATTGTCAAAAAGTACATACCCTGATTAGCAAGTTCAATCTGAGTGTTTGATGGTTGAGTTCCACTAAAGACAACTCTTCCAAGAGCATCCTGGACTCTTAATAAATTATTAGATGAAGCAACATCCATTTTAATATTCAATTGACCATTGGTCACAGGATTAGGATAAACTTCAAATGAGTTGACTAATTCACTATCATAAGTACTCGTTGCACTTGAAGTTGAGAAAACTTTTTCACTAATGTTCGCCGCAAGTGTTTGTATTTCTCCTAGGTTACCATGTAAAATAAGGCCACTACTTATGTCAATCCCTTCTAATAAGTTCTTGTATTCTGCATCAATTTCCACAGTATATGAAGATTCACCGCTCATTGTTACTTCATACTCCATTTGTTTGTAAAATTCGTCTCCAATACAATGGAATTGTAATTCCTGATCTACGTTAGGTCCACTCATTCCTTCTAATGCAATAAACCTATATCCAGCTGACCATCCCCAGTGCATAGATGGAAATTTTGGTGCAAGTGGATGACTAGGATGTAATAATGAAGGATCAGCGTGGTTAGCGCTATAATCAACTCCAAAATAGAAAAGAACAGATTCTAAAGATTCAATCTCATATTCACCAAGTTCGATAATGGTAGGGTCTGTAGATCCAAGTAAGTTAACTAAAACATATAGGTCTTCAACCTCAGTCACTTGACCTCCATCATGCTTTATAGAAAAACCAGACAGATAATATTGTAATCTATCTATCATAAAATCATTTCCTAAATCATTCTTAGAGTTGACTTCATTTTCAAATTGTTCTCCATCAAGGAGATGATTGATTTGGATATTTACGGAACTTTGTGCCGTAGATGCAAATGTGAAAAGCATCAGAAAAATGAATTGTAGAGTTATTCTCATGAGTTAAATATTTTTGATAATTGAAAATGTCCTTCAGTAAAAAAAATTGGATGTATAAAGATATCTTAAGCAGTGCCATGCTGTTTGCCATATTTTGATGTGCCAAGGATTAAATAATTGCAAGCTTTACTACTGACATTATAATCATCAACGTATTCTCTATAAATGTAGCTTTTATCATAGGTAGATCCAATGCAGTACCTAGACGACTTGATTGTTCGCTTAGATAAAAGTATTTTAGTAACTTCATATGTAACAATTCCTAGTAATGTTATTTATGCTGTCAGAACCATATCTACATTGAATCTTATCAACCTAAGTATCGTCTATATAAATGGATAGACTCTGATATAAACGGGGACTCGATTGGCAATGGGATAGTACATGGAAAAGGTCATTGAGAATTCTTTGAGGTCGATTAACTTGAATATGCTAACACTATATATGAAATGCCATTAAATCGACTCCACCAGGACTAATAGTTTAATATTGTCTGCGTTACAGCGCACTAGAGAAAATAATAAGAGATCGCGGTTTGAGTTGTTCTATTTTGATATTTATTCTGGTAAGTATTTTTTTTTAAAATAAATATTTTATTATCAGCTAATTCGGATACTTCCTTAATGTATGTCCCTATTTAAGAAGAATATTGATGCTAGATATTTTCAAGTTATATTGATGTTTTTTTTTTGATATCTAGAACTTTAATTTTACACAGAGATAATAAATCCATAATCTAATTCCTGTGCGTAGAGATGGTTTTTTATATTTCCTTTGTTGCAATAGTTGATAACAAATCATCTAGAGGAAAAAAAAGAAATCAAAAAAATACCACCACATACAGATGCGGTGGTATGGTTGTTAAAATCAATCATCATTTACCCCATTGGCTCATTGCAAAGTTTGGACACAAAGGAATGTAGCTCATGGTTTAAACAAATGAAATCTTATTATTAACCACTTAGTAACATCAATTTATGAAATTTTATCTACGTTACAAAATCTTTGCCCCTGCAAAATGTATACTACTTCTTATTTGTATGCAGTTTCTCTTTTTTAGTCAATCTTACTGCTCTGATACTAAGCCCATTAATAGGAAAAAATTAGCTACCGTAACAACTTTCCAGAGCAATGAAGTGACAACGATAATAAAGGGTGTTGTCTCAGATGAAGACGGAAACCTTTTAATTGGAGCCAGTGTAGCAATCAAAAACACTGACAAAGGAACGCTCACGGATATTGACGGATCATATTCGATATCCGTATCTGAAAACACCTCTGATCTGATCTTCATAGTTTCATACATAGGGTATGTCTCCAAAGAAGTAAGTGTAAGTGGAAGAACAGTTTTGGATATTATACTCAGTGATGACTCTCAGCAATTAGATGAAGTCGTTGTTATTGGCTATGGTACGGGTACCAAAGAAAAATTCAATGGTTCTGTCTCAAGAGCGGATAATGAGACATTAAATAATTACTCTACAGCAAATTTTGAGCAGGCTTTGCTTGGGACTGTTTCTGGTGTACAAGTACTCAGCAATGGAAAAAACCCAGGAGATAATTCTGTAGTGCAGATACGTGGAGTCAACACACTTACAGCAGGTTCATCACCACTTATTGTGGTCGATGGGAACCCACTAACTGAGGGGTCATCTTTAAGTTCGATCAATACGAATGATATTGAATCAGTGAGCATACTTAAAGATGCGGCTTCCGCAGCAATCTATGGATCTAGGGCTTCTAATGGTGTCATACTTATAACCACAAAAAAAGGTATTAAGGGAGGGCTAAGAGTTTCGTATGATGGGTATCTTGGTGTTCAGAAAAGGATGGATAACTTCGGGTTAGCAGATGCTTATGAAACAGCACAATTTGATAGCGATGCTCGTAACTTTGGATATATTTCTGGTGGTCCAAACAGGTTTATCACGGATGACAATGCCACTAGAGATACTAATGGTGGTGGAAAACGAAGTAGAATACCAAACTACTTACAAGCTTATTTAGATGGTGAACAAGGACTAACAAATACAGATTGGAATGATGCAGTATTTAGAGAGGCTATACAGCAAAGTCACTACATCAGCATATTAGGGGGCTCCAAAAAATCTGACTTCTCCGTATCTTTTAGTTTTTTGGATCAAGACAACATTATCATAGATTCAGATTATAATAGATATACAAACAATATAAGATTCAATACAGAGCTTAGCGATAGGGTAAAATTTGGAATAAATACCAATTTAAGTGCGTTTAATGCAAATCCTACTGGGTCTGCTGGCTGGTCTGAAAGTAGAATAAATAAGGTTGCTGACCCAGCATTTTCTATTACTTTAATGCAGCCTTATTATGAAATACATAATGAAGATGGATCATTAAATATAGCTGACCAGATAGATGATAATAATCAAAACTGGGATGGACCAATCTCAGAAAACACGATAGCACAAGCAGAATTATCAGACTACACAAAAGAAGGCTTTAGAGTATTTGGTAGTACTTTTTTAGAATATGAACCTATCAAAGGATTGAGATTGAAGACTTCTTTTGGAGGAGACTTCAATACTGAGAATGAAGAATATTTTGGTCCATCAACTTTTGGAAATTATAGAACACCCGTAAGCAATAATCTTGCACAGGCTTCTAAAGACGAGAGTATCAGAAAGAACTTTATCTCTGAAAACACCTTAAATTACAGTAAAGAATTTGACCGTCACGGATTTGATTTTTTGGCTGGATATAGTTATCAAAGTGAGTATAGAGGTAGAACCTTTTTACAGAGTTTGGATTTTCCGGATGACAACTTAAGAAATCTTGGTGGAGCTACAACGATTAACGCTACGGTGAGAAGCAGCGAATGGGTGTTGGAGTCCTACTTTGGTCGAATACAATACAGCCTTAACGATAAGTATACTCTTTCTGGCTCATTAAGAAGGGATGGGTCTTCGAGGTTTGGAGCCAATAGCAAATATGGAAATTTTGGATCCTTATCCGCAGGATGGATCTTGAGCAACGAAAATTTCTTTCCAAAAAATAGTGCCATCAGCTTTACAAAACTTAGAGCGAGTTGGGGACAGACTGGAAATAATCAAATTGGAGACTTCGGGTCCATAGCTCTAATATCTAATAGCAATTATGTATTAGATGGTGATTTGCAAGCGGGAGCTTACACAAGTACATCACCAAATGCTGACCTATCATGGGAGAAGAATTCTGCACTCAACATAGGTTTCGATCTAGGCTTATTTGATAATAAACTATTCTTGACAGCGGAATATTATAGCTCTAGGACTACTGATTTATTACTTGACGTTCCTGTACCGCAGCAATCAGGATTTACAGAGTCTCTTCAGAATATTGGAGAACTCAAGAATACGGGTGTAGAGCTTGAGCTTAGTGGTAGAGGGTACGATCTTGGGCCTATAAAATCTAGCTTTAATGCTAACTTTACTACCAATCAAAATGAAGTAGTTGCACTTGGTGCTGGTCAAGATCAAATCATTTATAATAACGGAGTCACCTTCTTAACAAAAGTTGGCGAGCCAATAGCGCAGTTCTATAATTATGAAATCGTAGGCGTATACCGCAACGAAGCTGATATAGAGAATGATCCTATTACAGCACTTCCTGGGTCAGAAGTGGGTGACTATATAGTATTGGATGCCAATGCAGACGGTAAGATAGATGCCGATGATAGAGTTTCACAAGGAGATTACAACCCTGATTTCACTTACGGGTTTGGTCTTAATTTTGAATATTCAGGTTTTGATCTTGGACTTCAGTTTTTTGGTATTGAGGGTAGGAAAGTATCTGACAATATGGTTAATCGAGTGGAAAGTGGTGAGGGCTTTTTCGTTCCTTCACAATATTACTATGATAACTACTTCAGCGATGAAAATCCTGATGGATTCTTTAGAAGGCCGGATTTTTCCAGTTTCTCATCCGCTGGCAGACTCACACGATCTTCAAACTTAGCTGTACTTAGTGGTGATTACTTTAGACTGCGAAGCCTTCAGTTGGGATATGTTTTACCAGCTACTTGGACAAAGAAAAATGGAGTGGAAAGGGTTAGACTATATGTTACCGGTAATAATCTTTTCAATATCTCCTCCTATAGAGGATTCAATTCTGACGGATTAGATACTCGCTCTAACGAAAGACAGTCTCTAAGCCGGGGCTATATCCATTCTACAAGTCCTCTGACAAGATTCATCGCCATCGGTGCTAACGTTACATTTTGAAAACAAAATAAAACAAAATAAAATGATAAATTATATAAAATTTTCTACGATCCTCTTAGGAATAACAGTTCTTACTTCTTGTTCCGAAAATCTCAACCTCTCGCCTATCACTCAAAAGTCAGCTACGCTATTTTATTCAACCGAGCAAGAAGTTGAAATCGGTGTAAATGGGGCCTATGCTCAACTACAAAGCAATGGATTATATGGATTAGATATCATAGGTGTAGGAGAAATATCAGGAGAAGATTCATTTGAAGAAATTGCAGCCAATGACGGCGGTAGATTTGGTCAGCTCGATGATTTTTCAACCAATGCAGGTAATGATCTAGTGGGAGATATATGGAGAGAATCATATGAGGGAATCCAAAGAACTAATATTGTACTCAACAGGATACAAGAAGTAGATTATGAAAATATTGAAGTGAAAATTAACAGAATTGGTGAGATGAAATTCTTGAGAGCTCTTCTGTATTTTAATCTTGTAAGATTGTTTGGTGATGTTCCTCTGGTAATCCAAGAAACTACTAACCCCTCTGAGTACTTTGGTCAAGGAAGATCTGCTGCTAGTGAAGTATATGCTCAGATTGAATTAGATCTTGAGCAAGCTATAGAAGAGTTGCCAATAGTGAAAGTTGCAGGTAGACCAGCTAAAGGAGCAGCACAAGCATTATTAGCTGATGTCCTTATGAATCAAGGGCAATATGCAGAATCGATACCGTATTTCATGAATATTGTAAATTCAAATAAATATATATTAGTAGAAAGTACTGCTGATTTATTTGGCACACAAAATGAGGGAAATGACGAAATTCTGTTTGAAGTTCAATTTGCTAGTGGAGTAGATGGAAATAATGAAGGAAGTCCAGCAGCAGCTCAATTTAGACCATCAGGAACAACTGCCAATGCTAAAGGACATAATCTGCCGTATTCACAATTTGTTACTCTATATGCTGATGAAGATACCAGAAAATCGGATTATGTGGGCCTAGACGCGAATGCGAATCCATTCTATTTCTCTACAAAATACGAAGTATCTCAGACCGGTCCAAGTGATAGTGGCTCGGACTATTATGTGATCAGATACGCTGATGTTCTGCTAAAGTACGCAGAAGCTCTTGCAGAGACTGGTCGAGTAAGTGAAGCGGCTATATTGTTAGATCAAGTACGTAATAGAGCAGGCTTGGCTAATACTGATGCTTCTAATGAAACTCAAATCAAAAATGCCATAGCACTTGAAAGACGATTTGAGTTTATAGGCGAGGGTCACAGATGGTTTGATTTAAAGAGAACTAATAATGCAATTACTGTCATGAACGCTTGGTTTGCTGCTCAAGGCACAGGTATATTACTTAATGGCACTAACCTACTGCTTCCAATACCGCAATCTCAAATCGATACAGATCCTGAAATAAAACAAAACACAGGATATTAACCATATACATTGACCAAGGAAAGAGAGAAAGTAACTTCTCTCTTTCCATTTTAGATATAAACATTATGTATTATATAATATCAAAGACACTTTTGGCACTGAGTTTTGCAATTAGCTTGGGTTGCACTGAATTGTTTTCTCAGTATGCAAGCAAGAACTCACCACAAAGCATAGAGGCACTCATAGATAACCTAGAAGACTCCAACAATAAAGAAATTATCGTTGTGGCACACAGGGGTGATTGGCGGCATGCTCCTGAAAACTCTCTGCAAGCCATTCAAAACTGTATAGATATGGGAGTAGATATGGTAGAAATAGATGTAAGAAGAACTAAGGACGGTCACTTAGTACTCATGCATGACGAAACAATAGATCGTACTACGAATGGTACTGGTCGAGTTGAAAAAAACACTCTAGCTCAGTTAAAAGAGCTCAGGTTGCTCGACGGTTTGGGTATCAAAACAGAGCACCAAGTACCAACACTCGAAGAAGCTTTCTTAGTAACAAAGGATAAGATATTGGTCAACCTAGATAAAAGCTATGAGATCTTTGAAGAATGCTATCACATTGCTAAAACTGCTGGCACATTAGATCAAATAATCATCAAAGGTGTAAAATCACATGTAGAAGTAGAGCAAGAATTTGGAAAGTATTTAGACGAAGTATATTTCATGCCCATAGTTAGGTTGCCAGATACCAGGGCAAAACAGTTGGTTGATGATTACTTGGACAATCGCTTACCTATAGCGTTTGAGTTTACTTTAAAGTATGATTCTCTAGAGATGATAGATTACTTTGATGATATTCGGAAGAAGGGTGCAGGTGTATGGGTAAATTCTCTCTGGCCTCAGCATAATGGAGGTCATGATGATGAAAAAGCAGCTCTTGACCCTAGTGTATATGACTGGTTCATCGATAATGCTATTGATATTATACAGACCGATCGACCTCAATTATTAATTAATTATTTAAGAAGTAAAGGACTTCACGATTAAGCAAAAAAAATGAAAAATATTATATTTATCATAACAGCAACATTCTTTTTTACAGCTAAGTGTATGGCACAGACTGATGAGCCAATGTCTAGAATACAATCAATATCGAATCATTTACGAAACCCTACTGGAGAATATATTTTGGTTGTGTCGCACAGGGGAGACTGGAGATATGCTCCTGAAAATTCTGTGGAGGCTGTACAGCGATGTATAGATCTAGGTGTGGATATAGTAGAAATTGATGTAAGGATTACAAAAGATGGTCACCTGATTGCAATACATGATGAAACAGTAGATCGCACCACTAATGGAAGCGGTAAAGTGAGTGATTTTACTTTGGTAGAAATAAAGCAACTAAAATTAAAAAATGCCTGCGGTATCAAGGGCAGTAGATTCACTATACCTACATTGGAGGAAATAATGCTGGTAGCAAAAGATAAGATAATGATTAATCTTGATAAGACTGAAGGCGAAACAGTACAAGAGGCATATCTGATATTGAAAAAGACGCAAACTGTCGATCATGCTATATTTAAGGCGAATAGTAGTATGAACGAAATGAGAGAGAAGTATGGTGAATTAATGGATTCGATTATATTTATGCCTAAACTCTGGTACGAGAATGAAAGAGTTGCCCAGCATTTAGAAGAATATGAAAGTGATATCAATCCATTTGTTTATGAGACCTTATTTGACTCCGAAGATGCCACGACATTCAAGTTGCTACCGCAGCTCAATAGGAATGGGGACAGCTTTTTAGCTATTTGTCTTTGGGATGCCCTCTGTGCAGGGTATACGGATGAGAAAGCAGTTGTAGAAGGTGCCGAAGAGTCATACGGATGGCTAATATCCCATGGAGCTGATGGTATAATGACTGATCGACCTGAGCTTTTGTTGGACTATCTGAGAGCTAAAGGTTTGCATGAATAATTGGGCTAATTTGCATAAATATAAACGACAGTTTCGGTCAGATATGGTATAAAACATCGTGAATTCTTTTTTATAATAAAAGCATAATCGCTGACATTATAATCATCAAAGTATTCTCTATAAACGTTGCCTCTGTCATAGGTAGATCCAATGCAGTACCTAGACATGCACACTTGATTGTTCGTTTGGATAGAAGTGTTTTAGTAACTCCATATGAAGTAAATCCCAGTATGACGATCGTGACTATTAGCGCTATATCAACATTAAACCTCACTAATAGCATTAACCCCAGTATAGTCTCAATAAATGGATAAACTTTAGAATAAAATGGCACTCGATTAGCAATAGGGTCGTACATAGAGAATGTCATTGCAAAACCACTCAAATCTAGCATCTTAAAAAAGCTAAACACGATAAAGAAGAGACCCATGAAATCAGTCATCATCTCTCCGACATTCCATTCTTGCCTATTTATCAATACACTTGCTACAGTAATGTAAAAAAGGATCAAAAATAATGGCTTGAGCTGTGAGAGTTTTGACTTTTCTTCCGTCAACTCACCTACAGGTGGCATGTGCACATTTAGCTCTGACAAGGTATACTTGTCTGGAAGTTCATTTTGAAATGTGCTTGTGTCTATATGATATTCCATGACGATTATAGCCTTTTTTAATTCGAGATCTACGTCTACAGAAGTTACTCCGCTGATACTCTTCAATGTGTTTGTAACATTTGCTTTACAGCTTTGGCATGTCATACCATCTATATTAAAAATGTGTTTCATTAGATTTATTTAGTTTTGTAAAGGTAATTACTCTTTGTCAATTGCGTTTCTCATTTGATGATCATGACTTGCCAAACTTTGACATATATGAATCTAATAGATAACCAATGTACAAATCAACTTTTAGAATTTCGAAAATGGACTGCCCATCTGAAGAGACATTAATTCGGATGAAGCTTGAGGGCATCGAAAGTTTAGCAAGCATAAATTTTGACATTGCCAATCGTAAACTGTCAATTTTTCATTTAGGTCCTGTTCTTCCAATTCGTGATGCTATAGCTTCTTTGAATCTAGGTGATTCACTTATCAGTACTGAAGAAACTAATGAACCTTTAGCGGTCGAAAACAACAACCAGCGTAAGCTTCTGTGGACAGTGCTTATAATAAATTTCGCCTTTTTCGCAATAGAAATGTCAACAGGCCTTATCTCAAAATCCATGGGCTTAGTAGCTGATAGCCTTGATATGCTAGCAGATGCTTTTGTGTATGGTATTAGTATAATGGCGGTAGGAAGTACATTGGTGAGGAAAAAAGCAATTTCTAGGATTGCTGGTTATTTTCAGATTACATTAGCACTATTAGGGTTCTTAGAAATCTTAAGAAGATTCTTCGGTTCAGAGTCTTTGCCCAATTTTCAAGCTATGATTATTGTCTCCATTTTAGCTTTAGTGGCAAATTGGTTTTGTCTTTATCTACTACAAAAGTCCAGAAGCAAGGATGAACTTCATATCAAAGCAAGTTTAATTTTTACATCAAATGATATTATTATCAATGCAGGAGTAATTCTAGCTGGAAGTTTAGTTTACTTGACAAGTTCAGCCATTCCAGACCTTCTTGTTGGATTTATTGTTTTTATTTTGGTATTGCAAGGAGCTTTTCGAATATTGAACTTGAGTAATTAACTCAAGTCTACCCATTTCTAATTACATGATAATCAGATAATAATGCATTTCAAAACCTTACATAACACTGTTTATATCACTATATTAGTTAGCTGGGAAAATTGATTTTAGTAAAAGGCTAGAGTAGAATCATTTCATTACTTCTACTCTAGCTAAATCATCTATTCCGGTCTGTCATATTGACAACATCCTGGAAGACTATTGTAAATATCTACTTTCGCTCTATGACTGTCTGTGTCGTAACCTGCATCAGCGATTTTTTGCTTAATGTCATCAAGTGATATACTTATAGAATCAAATGAGACTTTCATCTCTCCACTCTCCATATTCCAGATTGCTTCAGAAACACCCGTTTGATCTTTTAGAGAGCCTTCGATTGTCTTTTTGCACATACCACAGTTGCCATAAACTGTAAAAGTTTCTGATTTTATGGTATCCACCGATTGAACGTTACTTATTTCTTGCCCATAAGTTGTAGAGAATAATCCTACTAGCAGCAAAATTGAAAAAATGTACTTCGTCATATTTTGTATATTAAATAATTAAATAATTTAGAAAATGGAATAATAACATAGAATTAATACTAATCCTATGATTGCATATAATATCCAATCCATTCCCTTCTTGGTAATAGAAGATTTTTCATCCCTATTACAACATTTTTCACTTTAGTTAATGCTCATGGTCACTATGATCATGTCCGTCATGATTATGCTCTACCTTAGAGTGATCTTTGTTTATCTCGTAAGCCATTGCACATACTGGACATTCTCCTGCCTTGTCGCTTCCACTGTCTTTACAATGCATAGGACAGATATAAGCAGAAGTATATTCTTTACCTTGCTTTAATTCATCTTCTGTTTGCTCTGTTTTCGCACTGTCGGTCTTTTTATTCCCTCCACAAGAATAAATGGACATAGTTAAAAGTCCGAATGCCATAACTGACATGATTAATTTTAATGATTTCATTTTTAATGATTTTGATTATTTGATAATTGAAAACTTATTTTTATAAACTATTTCAGAGTCATTTACTTCCAAAAAGTAAATACCATTAATTAATTGAGATACATCAATTTGAGCCTCACTATTACTAGTTTTTCCATAAACCTGTTGACCCTGAGTATTAAAGATTTTAACAGAGGCCTCTTTATGGATTACTTCACTATTTATTTTGATAGCTAAGAAGTCTTTAGTTGGGTTTGGGTAAATACTTATATTTGTATCGTTTCCATATTCTACCGTACTAGATGGATCACCTTCGGTGATAGATACAAGTGAATTATTAATTCTATTCACAGCATAAATATTCCCATCTGGCCCCAATTTGATCCCTGTAAGCCCTGATTCTCCAGTTTCAATGACTCCTATGAAATCAAAATTAAGACTAATGTCATACACATTAATATCTCCAGTCCCATAATTTCCTACTAGTAAGTAATTTTTAAACAGCTCTATTCCACATGGTCTATCCAATCCTGTATCAATGATAGTTTCTGCAGTAAATCCATCCATTCTAACATGTTCTGCAAGTGGTTCGTTAATTTCTGATAATGTAGCTCCAATAGTTCCAGAGTTTATATCTAGTCGCATGACTCTACTATTACCATTATCTACAAAATACATCCATCCGCTGGTTTTATCTAGAATCATGTGATTTGGGATATCACCATCTTTTTGGATTCCTATATTGCTATAACGTCTAATTCTGCCATCAGCATGATCATCATTTCCAGGACCATGATCTTCTGCAAAATCATATCTTACAATATCGCTATTCCAGTCGTCATAAACCCAGAATACGTTATCTACTTCATGAGCTATACCCATACAAAAAGGGCTACCGTGTAACATGTCAAGATGACTTCCATTTCCACCAGAAGGTTGAGCATATATATCAGGATCACTCGACCATAATGCAGGCCCAGTAAATGTGCCCCCACTATGATTGGCATCTTGTACTCCTGTACTGTTTGCAAAATTGAAATTTTCACTACTAAAAGCTATACCTGTTGGGAGTGACATAAAATGCCATGAGTTACCATCCACTTTCATTTGAATGTCACTTGGTGTTTCAGCTGTAGCATCGCTTATAGTTACAGTGCTTCCTCCTTCATTTTCTGTTCTTTGATTGATAACCCATAGTTCATCTTTTCCAAGTACTGGAAAAAAGTCTAAATCTGTAGGTCTCTCCAAACCATTGTTTCCAGTAGCGATAGTTGTAATATTGGGCTCACTCAAAATTATCTGGACAATTTTATTTGGTACATTAACTTCTCCATAAATCACTGTAGAAAATGAAGCAAAATTATTATCAGCTATTTCGTCTAAAGCGTCATTAACTTTTAATATCTCTACGCTAATATTCACCCCGCCTTCCATAGTGGGATTCCAACTTTGGCTAAACTCAAAACTAATGAAAGCAAAACCATCTATTGATAAACCATCTAAAGTCTCTATAACTGGAGTCTGACCATCAACAGTATATTGGATTTCTAAACTAGTAATCGATTCAGAACCATTGTTTAGAATAGTACCGGAAATCTTAAACTCTTTACCAATTTCACCAAATTCTTTACTATCCAAAGCGACTAATGATGCATCTAATCTATTGGGAATTTCTATACTTATATTATCTACTGCCATGCCATATAACCAGCCACCATTGTCATTGTATCTTATTCCAATATAGACTGTGGCATTTCCAACATAGTCCGAAATATTTATGATATGCTCATCCCAGTCAGCATGGCCATGTAGATCATCAAGCACCGTCCAGTTAATCCCATCCAGTGATATTTCAGCTGTTGCATCTTCTTGCACACCCTCATAAGATTGATCCGTATAGAAAAGATCAAATATGAGTATTGCAGCATCAACATCGCTTAAATCAATAGGCTTAGAGATTAAATACTCATCCGCTTTATTACAGTTGCAGCCGTCGTCATTTGTAGCGGCAATTGAAGTGCCATTAGACTCTATTCCAAAATTCTGACTTGAAAGTGATTGACTAGTCCCAAACCTCCAGCCACCATCAGTAGCATTAGATTGGTTCTGCCAGTCTACTGGAAGGGAAGACGATTCAAAACCTTCTGTTAATAGGACCTGAGAATAACTCATTGTCGCAAGTGATAAAAGGAAAAGGTTTGTAAATATTTTTTTATACATAAGATCTGTTTTTAATGAAAAAAAGTATGTGTTTGAAAATAGATTTTGTTTTTGAAGCTGTTTCAAATGTCCTCCAATGACTTTCTACCGATAGGACTGCGTTGAAACACACTTGGTGAAACACCTACCATTTTTTTGAACTGTCTAGAAAAGTGTGCAGCACTAGCATAGCCTAGACTATAGGCGATCTCACTTACATTGGTTTCCTTGTATGTAAGTAACTTTTTGGCTTTTTCTATCCTGAGTCTTATGAGATAGTGTTCTATTGTATCTTTCTCATGATGAGAAAACACTCGACTGAGATGAGAGTAGTCATAGGGAAATTTTTTAGTAAGGAATGTTGACAATTTGAATTCTTCTGGGATTTCATTTTGTCCATATAGTGTTATAAGAGCTGCCTTAATTTTGGTTACAAGCACAGGCGTAGAACTATCTATAAACTCAAATCCTTCTACCTTTAGAGCATCATCAATATTTGTAAGTTCCATAGGTAACAAAGGGCTCTTAATTTCCACTTCGCTTAGAGAAGTTCGAATTGGAACAACACCATTTACCTCAAATATTCTTTCGACAGTCCTGATGCATCTGTCACACACCATATTCTTGATATATAATATTTCCATATTAATTAAGTTCTAGTTTTACTGATCCACACTTCATCATCTTATCTCCGAAGTATGGATTTCTTATTTGTTGTTCTGTTGATATCCAATCAGCTCCTTGGTTGTCGCCTACCATAGGGCAATGCTGTACATAGTATGTTTTCTCGCTAGTCCCAAATGCTTTTACTGAATTGATCATTGCCTGAGATAGAAAGTCAAATTGATTTCTTTGCTTCTCTACATCTTCGCTATGCACAATTTTTTCAGCGTGCGAGTCTAGGGCCTTTAGTTGCTCCATCCAGTACATATGAGCATCACCTTTCAGTAAAGACATGTCTATTTTTTTTAACGCTTTTGAGAATAAGTCTGCAGATAGGCTTGAATTAGTTTGGTCAGTATCTACCAAAGCATTTTTAAGAGCTATATATTTGACAATAGACTGTTCTAATTGCGCCTTGAATTCTTTTGGAGTATCATCAGAATAAGAAGGTACTAAATCACTCTGTTCAACATTCTTCACTTTCACATTCTTATTCATCATACTCATATTGTTATTCAATTGAGCTGCAGCATCCACTGCAAATGCCCCATGAGTTACTACTTCCTCACCATTTTCTAATCCAGAGGCTATCGTAGTGTAGTCACCAGATCTATATCCAATTTCTACCTCCCTGTATTGATAAGTTGGTACTTCAAGATCCTGCAATTGAACAAATACAACTGACCGTCCACCTGTCCAGAGCACTGCAGTATTGGGCACTACTACAGATGCATTTTTGCTTTTACCTGAATTTGATTTAGTAGCAGTTATAAATCCATTGAGAAGCATTCCTGGTTTGAGTAGATTGCGAGAATTATTTATTTCCGCTCTTACGGTTGCTGTTCTTGATGCGCTATTGAGTAATGGATCTAAATAGCTTACCTTAGACTCAAATTCTTTATTAGGAACCGATGGTGTGGTGAATACTACTTTATTTCCCTCTCTCACATTAGCAAGATCAGATTCGAACACATCAAAAATAAGCCATAATCTACTCGTGGATCCTAATGTATAAAGTGCTTGTCCTTGCTTGACATAATCACCTTGAGCCAATTTTCTACTGAGCACATATCCACTATGATCTGCATATATTGTAATCGTCTTTAATGGTTTATTCGTAGATAGGATCTGTTGAATTTGAGTATCTGTTATTTTCCAGTTTTTTAGTTTTTGTATTGCGGCTTCTTTGAGTCCTTCTACCCTATCATTGTATTGTGCAGCCGTGATGAGTTCTTGTGATGCCGCTAGTAATTCTGTGGAGAACAAGCTAGCTATCTTCTGCCCCTTAGTTACATATTGTCCCTCAAAAGTGACGTCCATAGTTTCTAGTCTACCTGATAGGTGTGCTGTTTGGGACTTAATTGTTCGTTCGTCCAACTTGACTGTTCCGTCTACTTTTAAAACGATGTGTTGATTTGCTGATATGTCGATTTGCTGATTACTCGTGGTTTTTACGTTACCACCAATAATGAAGGTTTCTATTTGAGCGAGTTTGGCAGATTCTTTACTCATCCTTAATATCGTAGGATCATCACTACCCAATGAGTTATCCAGCGGTATAAGATCCATCTCACAAATAGGACAGATACCAGGTTCGTTTTGTCTAACCTGTGGATGCATAGAGCATGTCCATATTTCTTCACTTGCAGATAGTTCATGACCATTCATTTTAGAATGATTATGATTCTCTGTTTGATTAATAACTGAAACTGGTTTTAAGAACCATCCAATAGCAAGACCCCCTATAAGTAGTAAAGTTCCTATTATAAATTGTTTATAATTTTTCATTCTTGTTAATTAAATTTAAATAAAGTAGCCTTCGATAATCTCTGTTGATATTGAGACTTCAAGATTTCATGATCATAGTCGATCAACTCCATTTCTAATCGTAACAATTCTTCAAACCTCGTTCCGTCTGTTGCATATTCAGATCTCATAAGTTTTAAAGTTTCTCTAGTTATTATTTTTAGAGATTGATACTTACTAATTACTTGATCCGTATATTCTATAGAAGCATATGCGAGTTCAATGTCAGCTTCGAACATATCGAGTACCTCCTCTCTCTTGGCATTGATAGCTTCCTGTCTGATGGTTTCTTCTTGGCGTATAGCTTTGTACTTTCCTTTATGTATTGGGATAGATACGCTAGCCATTGGCATCAGGGCATCTCTCCCATTTCCTGAAATCCCAACATCATTTCGGGCATCTATATATGCATAGTCTAATCCAAGTCCGATCTTTGGTTTACTATCATATTCAGTTACTGTAATTTTTGCATTTGAAGCTGCGATTTGATTCTCAAATATTCTAAATTGAGGGTGATCATTTTCTGCATATTTAATCAAATCATTTTTCAATAGTTGATTCTCAATCCCTAGAGGTAAAACTACCTCTGTCATCAACGGTCTTCCAGTCCATCTATTAATCATGATGGTTGGTTGGTCCATTTTCTTTGCTATTAATGATAGATCAGCTTCTAATATTTCTCTTCTTCTTTCTGTGAATAATACATTACTCAATTTTCCTTTCCCAGACCTCACCGCGGATTTTGATAGATCCTCAAGTGCATTGAGTATCTCTAGCCGCTGACTTATTATACCTTTTTTTGACTCTAAAAACTGCAACATGGCATATGAAGTGCGAATCGCATATTCAATGTCTATTTCTTTTACTTCATCAGCATAAGATTGAACTTCTGCCATAGATTTGGCAACATTACTTTTGGCATCGAGAGAACCTTTCCATGGTATCATTTGTATAACACCAATTTTTAATCTCTGAGCCCCCAATCTAGTTTCTACTGGGAATACTCCAATTCCAAGATTTATCATTGGATCTGGCCAATCATTCACTTGATCCGCTTTGAGTAAGGAGGCCGCATAATCCATCCTAAGAGATTTTAATCCTGGATTATATGTAGTTGCCATATCTACCAATTCTTCTACTGATTGAGCATTGATAGAGTATGTGAATAGGACAAAAGCTATTAAGATCAATTTATATTTCTTCATTCTTTTTCAACTTTTGGTTAAAAAATAGTTGCCCTTCTTTCCAAAAAGAAAAAAGAACTGGAACAGTAAACATAGTAATCACTTGAAGCATCATACCTCCAAAACTGGGTATCGCCATAGGCAACATGATATCTGAGCCTCTTCCTGTACTGGTCAACACTGGTAATAATGCGAGTATAGTCGTTGCCGTGGTCATCATAGCAGGTCTTACTCTTCGGAGTCCACCCTCTACTATTGCATCGCGTATTGCTGACTTAGATTGCGGTGAATTCTTTTTGAAACTATCTTTTAGGAATGTTGCCACCAATACACCATCATCTGTAGCTATACCAAATAAGGCTAAGAACCCAACCCATACGGCTACACTCAAATTGATATTTTGAATTTGAAATAAGTCTCTCATGTTAGATCCTAAAAAACTAAAGTCCATGAACCAATCTGTATTATACATTCCTATCATAATGAATCCACCAGCGAATGCAATGAATACTCCTGAGAAGACCATTAAAGAAATAACTACTGATTTGAATTGCAGATACAATATGATAAATATCAGAGCTAAGGCAATAGGAACTACTAGGCCTAATCGTTTATTAGCTCTTACTTGTTGCTCGTAGTTTCCTGCAAAGTCATAGTTTACACCTGATGGAATTTCTAGTTCTCCATTGTCCCTTAGTTGTTGAAAATGATTTTGTGCATTATTCACAACATCTACTTCAGCATATTCATCCTCCTTATCAAATAATATATATCCTACTAAGAATCCATCTTCACTCTTAATAGCTTGTGGTCCTTGTTCATATTTTATATCTACTAACTCACCTAATGATACTTGACCATTATTGGGCGTATCCATATAGATGTTTTTGATAGACGAAATGTCATTTCGGTATTCCATCGGATATCGAATTCTGATGGGATATCTTTCTCGACCTTCTACAGTCGTGGTCATATTCATACCACCTATAGTGGCTTGTATTTGCGTTTGCACAGCCTGCACGGTAAGTCCATATCTAGATATAACTTTTCTATTAATATCTATAAGCATATAAGGTTTGCCTACAATTCTTTCTGCGAATACGGCTGCATCTTTTACTCCATCTACATCTTTGAGATGTTTCTCTAGTTCTAGTCCAACTCTTTCTATTGTCTTGAGATCTTGCCCCCTCACTTTAATGCCCATTGGAGCTCTCATTCCAGTTTGCAGCATCACAAGCCTAGTTTCTATCGGTTGCAATTTTGGTGCTGAGGTAACTCCTGGTAATTTGGTCACACTTACTATTTCATCCCAGATATCATCTGGAGATTTGATATGGTCCCTCCATTGGCGGTAATATCTTCCTCTATCATCAGGTATAAGGTTTCCATCTTCGCCCCTGATATATTCTCCTTTTTCAAATTGGTATCTTAGACGGTGTCCGTCCTTATCCGTTTTATATTCAGACTTGTAATTGATAACATTTTCGTACATCGACATCGGTGCAGGATCGAGCGGACTTTCCACTCTTCCAGCTTTACCTACCACACTTTCAATTTCTGGAATGGCGGTAACCGCCATGTCTAGTAATTTTAAATTCTTGCTATTCTCAGCGATACCAGAATGAGGCATGGAAGTGGGCATCAATAAAAAAGAACCTTCATTAAGTGATGGCATAAATTCCTGACCCGTTTCCTGAAATACTTGTATTCCTAAGAAAACTATAAATCCAACGAATACTAGAAATAGAATTTTTACCTTCAATAGAAATCGTAGAATAGATTCGTAAAAGTGAATGACCAGCCAGAAAAAAGAAAGTAAAATAGCGATGATGAGTATGACAAAAAAGCTATTGGTAAAGAGTGATTTGTTCACTCCAAGAGGCATCCAGGATCTAGTAAGAAAAATAGCAATGATCAATGCATAAACTACATTTGATGCGATCATGAATATTTTACTCGCTCTAGGGTATTTATAGTCGATACTGGCTTGTCCGAGAGCGACACCACTAATAACACTAATGATGAGAATCAATGGGTGACCAATAATGAAATAGGTCATTATCGATCCTAAGAAAGCTATTGTACTCAAACCAAGTCCAAGCTTTTTACGATCAATCTTTATGCTAAATAATGAATGTGCTAGTGGTGGTATGAACACCAAGGCAACTATTACTGCAGATATGAGTGCAAACGTCTTTGTATAGGCAAGAGGTCTAAATAATTTTCCCTCAGCAGCTTCCATTGCAAATACAGGTAGAAAACTTATAACCGTGGTTGCTACGGCTGTCAATACCGCTGACCCTACCTCCATTGTGGCTTCATAGACAGAAACCATAAGTGATTCCTTACCAAACATCTTGTCTTTTCGATCTATAATACTCTCCGTCAGCACTATGCCCATGTCCACCATAGTTCCTATAGCGATGGCGATTCCTGATAAGGCTACTATATTGGCATCAACACCAAAGTACTTCATGGCAATAAAGCACATCATTACAGCAATAGGTAGTGAGCCAGCGACTAGAATAGACGATTTTAGATTAAACAAAAGGAGTATGACAACAATGATAGTAATCAATATTTCCAAACTTAAAGCCTCTTCGAGCGTACCTATCGTTTCCTTGATCAACTGTGTTCGGTCATAAAATGGAACAACAGTTACTTGAGAAATAGTACCATCAGCCAATGTTATTGTCGGCAATCCTGGACCTAATTCTTTGATTTTTTCCTTTACATTATTGATCACTTCAAGAGGATTGGCCCCATATCTTGCTACAACAACTCCACCAACAGCATCAGCACCTGATTTATCTAGTATTCCTCTCCTCGTTGCTGGCCCGAGATATACCTTGGCAATATCTCCTATAGTGATGGCTGTACCGTTAATTGATTTGATAACACTATTTTCTATATCTTCAATAGACTTGACATAGCCTAATCCACGAACGAAATATTCAACTTGATTGATTTCAATTGTCTGAGCGCCAATATCGAGATTGCTCCCTTTTATTGCCTTCATGACTTGAGCTAACGTAATACCTTTTGCCTTCATCTCTGAAGGGTTTACATCTACTCTATATTCCTTGACAAATCCACCGATAGATGCTACTTCTGATACTCCCTCCGCAGCAGCTAAGCCGTATTTTACATAAAAATCTTGTACGGACCTCAGATCTTGAGGATTCCATCCACCAGTAGGGTTTCCATCTTTGTCTCGTCCTTCGAGTGTGTACCAATAGATCTGACCCAATGCTGTCGCATCAGGACCCAAAGTAGGTGACACACCATCTGGTAGTAGATTCCCAGGAAGTGAGTTGAGCTTCTCCAGTATTCGACTACGACTCCAGTAAAACTCTACGTCTTCATCGAATATGAGATAGATACTCGAAAATCCAAACATGCTATTACTCCTTACGCTCTTTACGCCAGGAATTCCTAATAAAGATGAAGTTAACGGATAAGTGATCTGATCCTCTACATTTTGAGGAGATCTACCCATCCATTTGGTAAATACAATTTGTTGATTTTCGCCTATATCTGGGATAGCATCTACTGAGACAGAATCTCTTGGCAACCAATTGATACCAAAATCAAAAGGAGCTACTATAACTCCCCAACCAAGAAAGAGCACAAGAAGTAGCCATGTGATGAGTTTATTCTCCAAAAAGAACTTGACTATATATTTCAATGTATATCAATTAAATATTGAACAGGATATCAAAAATCAACTATATGAATTGATCAAAGACATTTGTCTTCAATACTGGGCAGACAATGCGACACCAGCTATACTAAATGATATTTTTTAGATAAGAAACCTTTCCAACAGAACATAGATATCCCTTGGAGGTAGAAGATCGTGTGTGGCGAGCAAAGAAGCTCTGACTACTCTAGAGAGAGATGATGAGATGAAAGAATATACAAACGAATTGACAAATTTTACTTGTAAGTCTGTTAATACTACATCTGGAGACACATTAAAATTGGTATCTAAGTCATCTACTTCAATGGTCTTGTTACTACAACAGTCTTTTTCAGATTTGTCAATTACTACCATATCTGCATGGTGTGGACAGCTCCTTTTTACAGTATGACAAGATTCGGCTTTTCCAAACAGACTAAACGACTTAAGTTCTCCTTTACAAAAATGCAAATCAGCTGAAAAGCCTACTGACGTAAATAACATCAATATGGCGAGGACAAGTGAAGTGATTCTATGTAAAGCTGATTTCTCCATAAATTATAGAAATACAAAACTAAGCTATTTATTGACGATGTGTTTGATGAATTTTGATTGGGTGTATGAAAAAATGCAGAAAAATGTTTAAATCGTGTCACCACTTGAGTTATAAGTAAAAAAGATCCTAAATTTTGATAGCCCTCCGCAAGCGGGTAGAGCATTCGCCAAAACTTTTCCAACCTAAAGGTCGGTATTCGGATGTTTTTTGTGATAAGGCGTTTTTATGTAAAAACTTCTTTTTATGACTCCGACGCAAGCATCGGAGAATTTAAATATTAATATTATATAGTAAACAACTAGGCATGGACAAGCAAGAAATAAGAGCTTCCATCCTGAGATCAGTCGAGCAAGAGATAGATGCGTGGCTGGATGTAGAACC
>JBLHWH010000056.1:0-32772 GCA_047628935.1 Halioglobus sp.
ATTCGTAGTGATATTATTTGAATTGCAAATATATAAATAACTGTAAACTATAACTTTGCAGTTATTTATTATTTGCTCTCTTTCAATACTTTATACATTCACTCTGAATCGCTGCTTATTATTGTAAACCTCTAAAGGAACAAAATAAAGTTCAATTTTTTCAACCATCATGTTGATCCCTAAGCCTATAATAATAGTTTGGTACTTGCAATTAATTGCTTTTCATTTGAGTGAATAGCAATAATAACGGTCAAAAAGCCGTTAATAATTTGATTTTATATTTTGCGGTGAGTATATTTGCACCTTTTAAAGCGTTAGTAAAGAATATTGCCCTTTAGAATTACAATCAATTATTTAATTAAAAACTATAAAAAAATGGAAAGTATGAGAGAATTATCTAAATCATTATTAATGTTCATCGTGCTATTTGCAGGACTAGGAATGTTTGTTGCAAGTTGTGGAGATGACGATGAGGAGGAAGAACAAACAAACCTACCAACTGCTAGTTTCACTTCAGTGGCTACAGACTTAGAGGTAACATTTACTAATACTTCTACAGGAGGAACTTCATACAGCTGGGATTTCGGAGACGGAAATACATCTACTGATGAAAGTCCATCAAATACTTATGCTGCAGCAGGTACGTATGCTGTTGAATTAACAGCAACGAATGATGACGGAAGTAACATTGCTGAAGAATCTGTAACTGTAGAGGCAGGAGTTGTTGTTGGTGGTGATTGTGAGACTGCTGACAATACTGTTTCTCCTGACATCAATTACACATGGGCAACAGATACTGGCGATGCAACAGCTGATGCATTCTTTGATGGATTTGGAGGTTACACAGCTGAGAGAATCGATAACCCGGACATGAATGGTAACGAAAGCTGCTATGTTATGAAATTAACAAGAGTTACAGGTTGTGAGGCTTGGGGAGGAGCAGGAAAACCATTAGGTGGAAGAGCTGATTTTTCTGCACACCCAACTACCATCTCGTTAGATGTTTGGGGAGAAGCGACAGATGTTACTTTAGTATTTGAAAACTTACCTTTCCCAGATAATGAGCCATTGGTTACTAAAAGTGTAGATATGACAAAGTCTAACGAATGGGAGACATTAACATTTGACTTTTCTGATGATGCAAGTGGAAATACTTACGGTAATCTTATTCTCTATATCTCTAGAGATGCGGGATGTGCTGATGAGGTATACTATGTAGATAACTTAATACAAGGATAAAATATAGTATCTAAGAATTAATTTGAGGATGGATATCTAGCTAGATATTCATCCTTTTTAGTTTTAGGGGACTTGAGAATTTTCAGGATGCTATAAAATTGAGCAATCACTACAAATTGACAAATAACCATTCTTTTTTATTTTCAGAAAACATGATGGCTCTCACGGTACTTAGATGATCATATTTGATACTTTAAAAAAAAATTGCTCAAACTTGATAATTTAGAGTTTGGCTGAGAGTAGATATCATAATTTTCCATCAATGTTTATATTATGTATGTAAAGCATAATGCACTTTCCCCAAAATATAACCACATATTACCAAAGCCGACATGTCTGACCTTTCAAAGAGTGTCTGACATATTCGACTTGTGAGAACAAGAGTAAAACCTGCCACTGAACAAATGAGTGTAAGACACCTCGTAGGTGTGCAGACACTGTTACAATACTCAACCGACAAGTTTACACTTCATTTAGTGCAATAAATTTTTTCACCGTATTATCTAAAACCAATTCTATTTGAGTATTTCATTTTTTATTTAGCCCAATAATCTACAACTAATACATCTTCTAAGTATGGACTTAGTACATCCACAAACGCCTTGTGAGCTGGATGGGGAAGGTACACAGATCTCCCCTCTTCACTATCAAACGTAACAAAAAAGCAATGAGTGAATCCTTTGTTTAATTCTTCTGTACTGTTATTCAAACCCCATTCAAAATCTTTTATTTCTGAAATTTTCGATACCAAAGCCCTAAAGGATAATTCCACTTTTTGGATGTTAGCTGAGGAAGCTGTTTCTTTAAATTTGAACAGTACTAAATGGCGCAACTGCTTTGCTGTATCTATTTTAGTTGCAGGAGGTGTGTATTCCTTAGCGATGTCTTTCTTAGAATCACAACTACCAAGCAAGAGCAAGGTAAATAGGATTAGGATATTAATTTTCATGACTTTTAATTTAACTATTTGCTTAGTATTTGATGTTTCCAAATTTACTTCTTAGGATTTAAACTAATGGGAGCCTACCAATTAGTTCAAATTCTCCTAAAGATAGCTTATCGGATGTTGCTAATAAAACTAAATTGCATAATTTATAAACATAGATGTGTTGAGAAATAATAAGGGTGAGAAATAATAAGGGTGAGAAATACTAAGGGTGAGAAATACTAAGACAAGATGGATGAGTCAATAAACCATTCCCTTAATTACGACATGTTACACAATAAAGTACTTCTTGAAAAAGTATTAACACTGATTTTTCTGTCTTTCCGCGAGAGACCTCTTTCGCATAAGTCCAATTCTGATTGAGTATTTCGGATGTAGTTACCTTGTGAGGGAACCAACAACTTGCTATCATGGGATTACCTGGAAGCGCTCAAAGTCGAGTGCCATGATTTACTAAAATCTTGATCAATAACATTCTCCTTCTTCACTTTACCATCTTTGATCAATTCTAACAATTCTAATTGTCGAGGTGATAAGTATTCATCAGGAGAAAGCTGTCTTGAAAGCGCAGTATTCACTTTGAGTGCCTGTAGACTTGTCATTGGTAAATACCTGTAATCGGACTTGTAGATATAGTATTTGGGTTCGCCGTCTGGTCTAAATTTTCCTTCGCTTTTAGTTTTTATCTTGAACTTATGAGCAGCTTTCTCCTCTCTTTTGTCATTTGTATAAATAGCATCTGCACATTTTTTTTTGATGCATACTGAATCAACTTTTCTTCTGAGACTTTACTAGCGTCGTATTTCACTTTTACAACTTCGGTATCATTCATAAATCCAGCCTTAGTTGCAACGACTCCATCAAGAGCGCCAAGGTTTTTCTCTCCAGACCAAAAGCAATACATAGATAAGTGTGTCTCTCGAAGATCCGAAGATGCTACTTCTTGATATAACAAGTCCAAATATTCTGGAATTAACTTACCACTTTCTAAAATTCCATTACTGATAAATGATACTAAATGTGCCATATCATATCTACCACTGAGTCTTTTGGTAATATCTTTTTCTGAGTTGGGATCTATGATTCTTGATACTGGATTATTCCATGATGGCTCGTCAAACTTCCTCATGATCTCAGCATCTAATCCACCCATATTATTATAAATCACTAGAGGAACAAAGTATGTCTCAATAGCTTCCACAACCAAAGGATGTGTCAATAAATCATTACCATAATTTCGACAAGTCGAACATCCTGGTACTTCTTGAAAAAGAATAAATACTGGTTTAGTTCTTGCCTTTGCTTGAGAGACCGCTTTCGTATAAGACCTATACCAGTTCACATCTCCTAATTCCTCTGGGAAGTCAGGTATAGTCGCCCAGTCTTGTGCTATAAGTGTCGTACCTGTAAAAAATAAACCTATTAGTATTGTGATGTATCGTATCATATTATCTATTTGCAACTATAAAGAAATAGTCAACAAATATATTTTAATAATAGGTAAGGAAGTATTCTAATTGTCAATTCAAAAACAAAACGATGAAGAAACTACTTACCAAAAGAGTCTAAGTCACCTTAAGGAACTTAACAACTTTTTCCATAAACTCTTCTTTTCTTCTTCTAGCAACTGGAGCATTAGAGCCATCACTTAATATAACCGTACCATCTTTGAGGTATCTTGTGATATGAGAATTATTGACTAGGTGAGATTTATGCGTACTGAAAAAACCATAACTCTCGAGCATGTCTCTGAATACTCCTAGATTATAAGAACTTACGATCACATTCCCATCTTTTAGAAATATTTTGGTGTATTTCTGCCATCCTTCACATCTTATGATGTCTTCTATTTTCACAAATTCATATGCATTCGCTCCAGGAATAGCAACTTTGGTATTTTGATCACCTATATGATTGAGGTTATGCTTGAGTACTTCATATTTAGCTAATCTAGATCGATTTTCGATCCTTGCCTTTGCTTTTTCTACTGCCTTTATTAGGGCTTCTGTTTGCACTGGCTTTAAAATATAATCAACGGCACTTACCTTGAGTGCATCCAGTGCATATTCATTAAAGCCTGTCACAAAGATGATTTCAAAATCAATTTTATAAAACCTGGACAACATGTCAAATCCTGTTTCTCCTGGCATAGCAATATCTAAAAAAACAAGATCTGGCTTCAGTTGAGTTATTTTATCGAAGCCATCTCTAGCATCAACTCCGTGGCCTAATATATTGACATCATGGCAATATTTATCAAGTTTAATCTTAAGTACTTCTCTTATTTTTTGTTCATCATCTATAATGAGTGCATTGATCATAATTAGATAGTAAATTGCGCTTTAATTAATTTATAATCTCAATATATGTATATTCTTGCCTCTATTATTAGCTATTAAACGAAAGGTCGAATTTAGAGGACAAGTGGTAGGAGTGTTTTCACAAAAAAAACAGTGGTACTCCAATTAAGAAGTACCACTGCAATATCTGGTAAGTTAGATACAAAAACTTTATTGGGTGTTTTTGAATTTACTTCCGTATCCAAAAGTAATAAATTATCTTAACTTAATAATATATTTTAAACCAACGGTCGATTTTGGGGAATAAACGGTTATTTTATAGAGTACACGGATAGTTTACTATCAAAACAACTAACTTCAAAAATCTAACAATCATTGATTTCCAGATATTATTCTAATATAGTATCATTGATTGGAATCGATAGAGATAACTACTTTAGTCCCCATAGCCTTTCCATTATCAATAATGTCAATGGTCTCCGTAGTTACAATTAACTCATCCCCATTATTGATGGTTTCTAATCGTTCTTGTACAATCTGTGTACCCCGAGATTTGTGCTTTTTCATCCTGAGTTGTCCAGCTCGTTCGCGCCCTACACCATTATCCTCAATCGTTATGATTAACCGATCCTCCTCGGGCATTCCAAAATGTATCAATAAATAGCCACTCCGTTCATTTAGGTTATATAGACCATGGTTTATCGCATTCTCTACAAATGGCTGGACTATCATTGGAGGAATATTTATTTCAGTGTCCACATTAACATCCACTTTTATATCATATTCAAACAATTCTTCGAATCTTACTTTTTCTAGCCCTACATACAATTCCAATAATCTGAGTTCTTCATTAAGCCTTATGTACTTTGATTTAGATGATTCCAAAATACTCCTCATCAACATGGCAAAATTGCTCAAATACTCATCCGCTCGTTCTGTATCATGCGTTTGGATAAAATATTGAACAGCACCAAGAGCATTAAATATAAAATGAGGATTCATCTGAGATTGCAATGATGACAACTGAAGGTCAGAGATTTTTTTATTTAGCTTAGTTTTTTCTTCTTCCCTTTTTTTTGTAGAACTTATAATCTTCTTTGATATTAAATATGCTAATAATCCAACTAATAAAAAAGACAATAATGTTAAAAAATATCGCTTGTAATTTACTGTTCTACTGATCGTCAATGACATAGTCTTTCCAGAATATATATCACCCATAACTATTGTATGATGGCCTGAACTTAAATTTCGAATTGTGATTATATTATCTTTAATGTCATAATCCAATTCATTAGCAATGACCGCAAAGTTCTCTTCCACATAAGGATATGTATGATAATCAGGAAGAACATATTTTATTTGAATACTATCATAAGATTCCAATAAGCTAATTTTTTCAGCTATCTCTATTTTTTCTACACTTTCGCCTAAAAATCCTACCACCTCTTCTATGTCGACACCAAACGTCTTTTTCCAGTTGAGTACCTTTTTGGGATCAAGCATCGAAACACCATTCAATGTCCCACTATAAATCGCTCCTCGTCCGTCTTTTGCTATTGCTTTTGAATTGAACTCTCTGTTTGGTAATCCATCATGCTCATAAATCTTACTTACAATTTTAAAATCCTTATTAATTACGTTTATTCCATTAAAAGTAGTTATCCAACAATTTCCTATATCATCATTAATTATTCCGATGGCAGAGTTATCTGTCAACCCATTTTCCTCAGATATTTGATCATCAACTTTGTAGGTGATAGGATCTATTATATAGATACCCCCACCAAAACTAGAAGCTATTATTTTACCATTGAATCGATTACACATTATTATATGATCAACATCTAACTTTTGGGGAGGTAGATTGTCTTTTGCTAGCGTCTCAATCAATTTGAACGACTCATCAAAAATCAGCAAGCCTTTATATGTACCAATCCAATATTTTTTAGTTAATTCATCAAAATATATGCTTCGAACTGGAGACGTTTGCTTACTTATTATTCTAAAATCTTTGGTCTTAAGATTATATGAAGCTATTATTCCTGTATCCGTTTTTGTAATCCAGCCGCCTACTATAAGGTCATCTTCATATCGTACATAAATATCATTGAGCTTTATTGGAATTAGATGATTTTCTGATTCATTATTTTGGATATCAGATTTGTATATATCACTCTTACCATCATATCTATATCCATGAGAATAGTATGCTTTTGACTTTTCATGATAATACAACTTCGCATTTCTTTCATAATCGCCTTTATTAGTAAAATCACCTAGCACTTCCGTGTATTCATTAGCATCTCTATCATAATCAAAGACACTCATTAGCTCTCTACAAAAAACAACCTCATCTTCACCATCAGTAGCTACACCAGATACTACAACTCCAAATTCTCCTTTTTTAGTAGTAGGTCTTTTAAATATTATCTCTGATCCATCTCTCAGAAGATTGATTACATGTATGCCATTATAACCACCAAGCATCCACCTATAAAATGCATCGTCGGTGTAAAAATCCTTAAAAAGATCACTTACACCTATGATACTATCCATCACATGAAGAGAATCATTGTTGTCTAATACATAAAGTTTATCATGGAACCTTACTCGATTTGAATAAGCTGCAATTATATTTTCTTCTTTATCTAGTTTTAGTATACTACATGTGGATGAATCGTCCAACAAGTCAGTAACTTTTGACACACTTTTACCCGTGATCTTATAAATAGACCCTAAATCAAATACATAGATTCCATTTTCTCTTTGAACCAATCTACCTTTAACATCTAGTTTCGTAAGCTCATCATTACCAATATGATATATGACATTATCTTTTGTTTGAACATAATAAATATTGTCAAGATTTGCTATACTTTGAATCCCAACAGGCAACTTAACATCTGATAGAAGCTCAGTAGAAATATTTTTATCCAACTGTGCTTTACTGAGCGTATAATCTTTCTTTTCTGATTTTACCCCATTTGGCTCTAGCATAAATAATTCACCATTATTAGTTAATGGGATCCCTCTTATTGGTGCAATTAAAACTTTATTCTCTCTTGATTTCAAATAAAACAAAATGCCTTCGTCTTCATCTGCGGACATTATTATAGTACCATCATTCAGTTTACTTAGATTGGTTATGTCTCTAACTTCTAGTTTTTTATTCTTAATAGCTGATATATCTATGTTGGTAAATTCTCGACCATCATATCTCTGGATCGCATTTTTGAGCAACAGAATGAAATAACCTTGATCATCACGAATGATTCTATCTACTGTCCTATCTTTAAGACCATCGTCTTTTTCTATTTGTACAACTTCTATGATCTCCTGAGCAGAGCTACTTGTCCACAGGAAAGTTAGAAGGAGAATAAATATGAATGATCTCAAGGTGCTACGTTTAAAATTTAATACCGCTCACAAAATAATACATTAAAACTAGATTAGGCTGTTCTTTGGATTATCGGTAAGTATCGTCTCTTCAACGGTAATTACTTGGCAGTAATAAAGCTTTCTATCGAATTAAAAGGGAAATTTACATCTTGAGGTAGTAAACATCACTCTTATTCCTTGCTATGTCTAGGACTTCAAAAGCACCACTTTGATTGGTACAATGCTCAATAAAGTCGAAAGTCTTACACGATTTTGGTAAGCCCGAAAAAACCAAAGTGAACTGCGAATTCTTTCCTCCAGAACATATCTGCCAGTTGGGGTAATAGACGATATTCTCTATGTGTACAAGATCACTGTTATGCGCCGACCCTTGATCATACAAAAATGTAGTTGGCCATATCCTGATCCATGTGTCTTGACTACTCGGATTATCGACCGTAAAATGAATCACCACCTGTCCCATCTCCTCTGTACTGTGTCTTATCAGCTTTTTAAGCTCCGGAGAAATATCAACATCAGGTTTTGTTACTACAGTTGCCATATGAAAAATTTAAAATTGAAGTGATTCAAATAAGAAGCCAAATATATCCTTTTCTTAAAAAGCAGACAAAAGACAATCGATACCAATAACAAAAAACAGAGATTTTATATTCCCTACCTTTGCCCTAATAAAAAATAAACATGAACGATAAAGCAAAGAAAACAATCTACTGGATTAGTACAATATTAATGTGCGGCATTTTTACTTTTTCAGCTCAGATGTACCTAAGAAATCCTGATATGGTAGCTGGATTCTTCGAAATGCTCCACTACCCTACTCATCTTGTTTACCCACTAGCTATTGCAAAGATTCTCGGCATCATCGCGGTACTTTCTAACGTATCCAAAGTTCTAAAAGAGTGGGCATATGCAGGCTTTTTCTTTGATGCTGTTTTGGCTACATTGGCTCACTATGTGGCGGGACATGAGGTAATGATGTCTGCATCGGCTGTTGTTTTGGTGATTACTTCTAGGTTGTTTTGGGATAGGGGGACTGCTAAGGTTGTATAATTCTATCTTCTTTGATATCAATTACCAAATTCAATAACAAGAAATACCAAATGTCCATCAAAACCATACGAAACCATAAACCAAAAATCATAATAGTATTCATGCTATTGTCAGGATTCTTCATGATCAAGCGTCAAATGGATGAATCTAAAAAGGAACGCAAACAATACTTTTTTAATTATTCAGGTGAACTGAGTGGAGAGCTCTCGTTCGATGGTAAGATTTATACATTAGATGCTGGCTTTGTCACTTACGAATTCGAAAATGAGCATTGTGGTGAAGCATTAATTGACTTAACTGCAGATGATCGAATAATAAAGCAAAAGAAAAGTAATCGATTTACGATAATTAAGGAAGATGGAAGGAAGATAAGTTGTCGATAGCCTGCGTTTGCTTCACATCGTGAGTTTTTTTTTCGGTTTGATTCGAAGCAAGGGTAAGCATGTAAGACATCTCATAGAGTGTCTTACATTTTTATTTGCGTAAGACACAATCATAAAAAACTAATTCCTTCAACTGACTTACAAAAAAGCGTTCAATTCAATCAAATTTATAATACCCACTCTTTAAATAGCTGCCTTCAGCAAACGTTACAGGATGATCAATATCATGAAAGGTTTTCTCAACTAGTCTGTATGCTCTAGGAAAAGTATCAAATGCCGTTTCTATCATTTCGAAGAACTCATCTTTCTGTATTCGACTAGAACACGAAGCCATAATGCACATACCTCTTATTGCCGTCAATTGAATGGCAAGTTTAGCTAATCTATCATAAGATTTTTTTGCAGCTGGTATATCGGCTGCATTTTTAGCGAATGATGGTGGATCCACTACTACTATATCAAATTTCTTTCCTTGATCGATGAGCTGCTGCATACCTTCGAAGGCATCTATAGCCATGGTTTCGTGAGGAGCGTCTTCCTTATTGAGACTAACATTACGTCCAGCTAGCACTATAGCTTGCTTACTAATATCAATGCTTACTACTTCTTTTGCACCTCCAACAATGGCATGTGTAGAAAATCCACCTGCGTAAGAGAACACATCCAATACAGATTTACCATTTGACATTTGGCCCACTTTATGTCTATTCGCTCTATGGTCTAAGAAATAGCCTGTTTTATGGCCTTTGATCACATTCGCTATGAATCTGACTCCATATTCATTGAATTCTATTTCTGGGTTTAGTAATTCTCCGTATATCACATCTCCTTCATTAAGGCCACTACGATTTATATTATCTTTTTGGAGTAATCTTGATAATCTAAGCACAATTGAAGAGCATCCCGTGCTTTCAATGACCCCATCTAATATCCAATGTAAATAGGGAAACCAAATAGCCGAGTATAATTTTACGACAGCAACATCAGCATACACATCACATATCAGTCCAGGAACGCCATCATTTTCACCAAACAATAATCGATACCCATTGGTCCCCGTTGCTAATAATGAAGCTCTCAGATCAAATGACGATGCAATTCGCTCAATGAAAAAATCTCTGTCTATTTTGATGGATTTATTATGACCAAGCATCTTAATACGAATAGGCGAATGTGGATCATATAGGCCCAATCCAATGTATTTATTCTTCCTTTGATCAAAAATAATAGCAACATCACCCGCTTCACCTTCTTTATTAATCTTTACGATAGATGATTCAAATACCCAAGGATGGCCTTGCCTTACATAAGACTCCGCTTTGGATTTTAATTTTACAGCTAGGCGTTGTGGAGTATGGTCAAGCACAAAAGGTTGGATCATGCTGCAAATATGGGTGTATTTGTTTTAAATATTGGATTAGGGGAGTTATTTCTTGATCAAACAGTTTGAGATGATATGTTCCCGGGTATAGTTTGAAGAAGTAGCATCTTCTTTCTCTCCCTCTATCCATCTTCAAAAGGACACGTGTTGCATAATTCGGGCACCTAAGAGTTCGAAGCTTAAATTCTCTTTGTATTGTCTAAAGATATCGCTAGATCAGGTTAGAAATGTATTAAGAACAATTTCGACTAAGTAAGTCTCGAATCTCCAACATAACTTTACAAAACCTCCCTAAAATCAAAATCCAGTATCCTCAATTAAGAGAATACTGGATACTATTTTTTTAAGTTGGTGTTGATTAGCTTTTACGCTAAAAATCTATTCACCGCTTTTTCTGCTCGCGAGACTACATCGTAGTCGATAGAATATGTAACAAATTTTCCATCTTTCTCAGCATGTACTACACCTGCCATCTTCATTATCTTGAGATGTTGTGAGGTTATTGATTGCTCAATCTGTAGTGCGTGGTAGATTTTGTTTACATTGATAGCTCCTTGCTGATCAATGAATTCTAAGATTTTTAATCTTAAAGGGTGGGCTAAAGCTCTCATTAGCTCCGAAGAGTAATTCAGCTTCTCACCGTTAAAAACAACTTTCGTTCCTTTCATTAGTTTGTAGTTTCTTATTTTGAATATTGGACCTAGAACAAATATGAAATTTTATAATGTGTTAACAAAATAATATTACAAAAAATCTATATATGTAACTGAAATAGTTCCAATGTCGCTCAAAATAGTGTACAAACAATATACAATATGCTTACAAAAGGAGTATTAATTGTTTATAAACGACTATTAATCAATTGATTTAGACCCTCCATTTAAAGTAAAATTACTACCCCGCTAAATCTTCTACTAATACTGATATCTGAGCCAATCTGCTTTTATCTAAAGAGTAGTAGATAAACTTACCTTGCCTTTCAGTAGCAACAACGCCTGCTCTTCTTAAAATAGCTAAGTGCTGAGAAGCTACAGACTGCTCCAATCTTAATTTAATATAGATGTCTGTCACAGTCATAGTCTCACCATCCTCCAACAAGTCAATTATTCTTTGACGAAGTTTGTGATTCACTGCTCTTAACACCAATACCGCTTTTCTAAGATCAGCATAATCCAACTGGACATCATTACCACTTTTCTTTAGCGTTACGGTTTCATTCTTCTTATTTCTCATTACGGAATTGTTTGATAGTTCACGGAAAATTCTATACTATAACCTTTGCGAATTGTATGCCAAATTTCAATATTCGTAAAATGTTGAGTGTAAATAGAAAGTATTTTACATTTAAAAAATGAACCATATATAAACAAATCACTACCCATTAGTTAAGTAATTAACTAATAAGAAGCCATTCACATTATTATAAATTGTATATGTATAACGATGATAATGAGAAAGAAATTCCTATAATCGAAGAATATTCTTCTTTTGGACGGTTATGTTTGCACCCTTATAATAATTGGGCTCATAATAGGCTATGTCTTCGAATATTTTTTTATCGAATTTTTCATTAGACATTTTAATCAGGTGTCGCGCTGAGCACTCAATATCATGATATTGAGCATTAGAGATAGTTAATATACCTTTTGACTTAGGTACTCCGTCACCACAGAAATGGATCTTATCATATTTAGATAACGCGCTGAAGGTGGTTTCATCAAGAATGATGGGCTCTACTGGATGTAGATTCTCAAAGTCATTCTTATATATAGCATGGTAAACTTCTTTACGCCGGGCATCTATCATCGGGATCACAATATCGTTGTCACCACATAAGTGCATTACACTACCCGCTAGAGCTTCTAATGTACCAACAGACATAAGAGGTATATCTACTGCAAAGCAGATTCCCTTGGCAGTCGCAGCTCCTATTCTTAATGCTGTGTACGATCCAGGACCACGACTAATAGAAACTGCATCCAAATCTTTAGCAGATATTCCAATTTCTTTAAGACATTCATCCACAAACACAGCAATCACCTCACTATGACTGTACGATCTTGGTGTCTCTCTAATAGATAATATCTCAGATCCTCTTGAAATGCAAACTGAACATATATCAGTACTCGTCTCTATATTTAATATTATAGCCATATGGAACGCAATATATATACTCTGCCTATTTATAAATGAAAAAGGCCCGAATTTTATATCGAGCCTCATTATTATCTTTATTTGACTTAGATTACTTACCTAATATCTTATTATATCTATCTGGATCATTCAATAATTTGATCGCCTCTTGGATCTCACTGTCTCCATTTAATTTTTGCTTAGCTTTTCCTGATTGGTAATAATATCTAGCTATGATCTGCATTTCAATCTCTTTAGTGATTCCCTCTTGAAACTCATCAATATCGTCTGCTTGTGTAGCTATTATCTTTGTTTTCAAAAGATCAAAATCAGCAGATAATGCTGTATCTATCTCTTTTTCTAATTCTGCAAGCTTGCCTTCCAAGTCTGAATCGAAATCAAATCCACTATTAGAGACATACAACTTAAAGTCTGGATATTCAGTGAATCTAAAGTCTCCTGGAGCTGCAACACTGTCATATTTAGTTACATACTCATTCACATATTTGAATATAACCCTTTCTGAAACAAGAGCTTTTGTGTATTCTGATTGTTCTTTTGCTGGCAACTTCACATCAGGTGTTACTCCTCCTCCGTCCAATACTACCCTACCGTTCGCAGTTTCAAACTTCGATCTCTCAGAATCCGGGATATCTACAGGTTCTCCATTTTCATACTTCACAGCCTGTATACATCTTCTACTTGGGATATAATATTTCGATGTAGTCAATTTCACTCTTGAGTTATATCCTATTTCTTCCGTGTTTTGAACAAGCCCTTTTCCAAAAGTTCGTTGCCCCATTACCACTCCTCTATCATAATCTTGAAGCACACCAGATACAATCTCAGAAGCTGAAGCTGATTTCTTGTTCGTCAATACTACGATTGGAATCTCAAGATCCTCAGCAGGTGCCATCGTATTAAATGTTCTATCTCTTTCTTTGATCTTCCCTCTAGTCGTAACCACCTCTTTTTTTTGTGGTATAAAAAGGTTACTGATAGCAATGGCTTCTCTCAACAGTCCACCACCGTTATATCTAAGATCCAGGATTACTCCGTCCATATCACCTTCTTTTTTGAGCTCTTGAAGGGCTTTTTTGATATTACCGCTTGCATTTTGAGTAAAAGTCGTCAATGAAATATATCCAATATTGTCCGCTACTCTTCCAGAATAAGGTACATTTGGTATGATCGTCTCACCTCTTATCAATTCTACATCAAATGCCTCTTCTGTCCCACGCCTTTGTATTTTTAAATTAACAGTAGTTCCCGCTACACCTTTTGCGATAGCATTCATTTCTTCTGTAGTCTTCCCTTTTGTTTGGAATCCATTCACCTCTATGATTTGGTCACCTGCTTTCAGTCCAGCTTTCAGTGCAGGTCCATCTTCATATGTTTCGAGGATTGTGATATAGTCACCTACCACATCAATGATAGCTCCCATTCCTTGATATTTGCCCTCATTTGATAGACGGTAGCTTTCTATCTGACTCTCTGATATGAAGTTGGTATATGGATCCAAAGAACCTACCATAGCATCGATGCCGATTCTCATTAATTCACTCGGATCTATCTCGTCCACATAGCTCGTATTCAGCTTCTGAAATGTATTCGCGAATATTTCGATGTTCTTTGTGATTTCGAATAACTTATCATTCTTAACTACTACCGCTGACATACCTATTATAAGTACCGCTACCAAACTAAAGACTTTTATACTTTTCTTCATTTTATTCTATTTGAATTTCGAATTGACAAACTAATATCAACTCCACATGCAATAATACACATAACGATGGTTTTGATTCCCATATGATGTATAATTAGATAAGATTAACATTCAGATTGAATGTTAATGGCATTTATTGATTGACAAACCATTCTATATAATGGTCCACTCTTCCAATACAGAAATATGGCAAATTTAGTAATTTGTAGACTTTACCACTCCTTGTTGTACCTTCTTCCATTGATAGTTTATTGGCAAGTATTCTTATACCATAATTATGGTCCGTTCTATCTATAAATTCATGCAGTGATCTTAGCCTTCCTTTTGCTCCTGACTTAACTTCTATCGGTATGAGCATTGATTTATAGGCATATACGATATCTACTTCAGCATTGGAATTAGAATTTTCTCTCACCCAGAATCTAGGGGCATAGTTGATTACACTCTTGCTGGCTATTAATTCTTGTATAGCTACGTGATTAACAATATAGCCTCTATATATAGAATTAAAATCTCGGACTTTCAATAGTTCTGTTTGAATATCGGCAGCATAATTAAGCAATCCTGTATCTAGAAATTGAATCTTTGGCTTTCGCTTGAGTGCACCTACAATCGGTGGTTTGAGATCATTGGTTGGATATATAGTCCTGATCAATTTTGCTTGATTCAGTGTTGAGAAAGCCTCAGACACTTCCCTCGATCGATAACTAGAGTTCCCAAATCCTACGAAGGTCACACGATCTCTTATTGTAGGTGCAGCAGCCATGATATGCCTAATTATTCTTCTTTCAGTTTGATTCTGAGCATACTTTTCTACATCATCCAGATAATTGTCCCATATACTAGAATAGACCGTGGCTAACCCTACTAATGAGGTGCCATTGTTAATATATGCTTTAACTACCTCTGGCATCCCACCTACTAAGATATATGTGTTAAACAAATCAAGTAACTTCTCAAATGCAAGATCAGGGACAGGAATTTGTCTAAAATAACCCAATACCACATCTTCACCCAATGCCATCAAGAACTCTTCAAAGTCCATAGGATGCAATGCCATCTGATTGATTCTTCCTACTGGAAACGACTCAACATTTGCAATCGCAAACTCCAACAATGAGCCCGCTGAAATCACATCCAATTCTGGTAACTCTTCATAAAAATATCTTAGAAGCTTTATAGCCTGTGGCGATTCCTGAATCTCATCAATAAATAATAATGTATTCCCAAGATCTCGCTTTATATTGTTATTAAGAAGGATTACATTGAGGATATCATCTACATCATCACCATAACTTTGGAAGTAGTCTAAATCTTTTGATTTTTCTAAATTAAGAGAGATGTAGTATTTATACTCTTTCCCAAAATCATTGATCAAAGTAGATTTTCCGACTTGCCTGGCACCTCTAAGCATCAATGGCTTTTTATTAGGACTTGATTTCCAGTTAATTAACTCCCCTAACAATTTCCTTTTGTAATTCATCATCAATTGTGTTTTCTAACTACAAATGTAACAAATTACTACTAAATGTAACAGATAAGGGGTTATTCTATACAGCTTATTGTAACAAATAAGGGGTTATTTAAGACAAATACTGTAACAAACAAGGGTAATTCAGCTAATAGAAAAGAAATTTTCTCATCCATGTCAACACTTGATCTCAGAGATACATCAATCATACAACTGTAAAATGTCTCATATAAACGAGGTAACCTGACATCTGAATTTTAAAATTTGAAATTATAAATTTATAGGGTCAACAGGAGAAATCTTACTGGCTTTATTATTTTAACAAAGTTAAAATCCCCAAATAATTAATTTCCTTTTGTAATTCATCATCATTTGACAATACCAACCTTATTAATCCTTGAGAAATCTATTGACTATTTCTAACAATTCGTCTGGTTTCTCAGCATGGATCCAATGACCAGCATCTATTTCTTCAAATGTAGATTGAGGGAATATTTCTTTGATATCATTTATCTCTGACGGTATAATATAATGTGACTTCGATCCATAAATAAAAAGTGTCTCTACATCTACCGTTTCATCATATTTGATAGCATCTATGATGTTGGTATATTCTCGATGCAATAACTCTAGATTCATCTTCCATCGGAATCCACCTTCTTTTTTACGTTGTAGATTTTTCATAAGGAATAGACGTACACCTTTATCATTTATATATTTAGCAATAGTATCTTCTACTTCTTCTCTTGATTTGACTTTATCAATCTCTACCTCTCTGAGTGCCTTGAATATTGTATCATGTCCAGCCTTATATGCCTTAGGACCTATATCTACTATGATCAATTTCTCTATCATATCAGGATTATCCACAGCAAACTGCATAGCGGTCTTTCCACCCATCGAGTGTCCGATAATATGTGCTTCATGCATCCAGTTCGCCTCCATAAAGACTCTGAGGTCATCAGCCAGTGCTTGATAGTTAAATTCATCCGTATGGTCAGATTTTCCATGATCACGTTGATCAACAAGGATAACCATGTAATCTTCCGCTAATTTTTTGGCTATTGTTTGCCAATTATCTAGCATTCCAAACAGCCCGTGTAGAATAATGATAGGATCGCCTTGTCCGAATATTTTGTGATTGAGCATTAATATATTTTGTATCGAGATTCTATTGGATAGTAAAAATAGGATAAAAGATTTAGAATGGCTTTTGTTTTACGTGCATGTATCTGACGTGCGAAGTCAGGAGCATGAATATGCTACACATTGCTAAAGAGAACACTTCATTTTATACTCATTTTTTCTTTTTCACTTTTTCCTCTGCAAATGTAATGATTGTATCACTATTGAGATAAAGCAATTCCGCAGTTTCGATCAACCTTTTCGAAATGCCGGCAACATTATAACTATCATAGGCGAGAGAGGTTGCCATGGGTACATTTTAAAATGAGGCTTTGTTAATAATACATTCAAGCATTTCAATTGTTTATTTTTGCAGAATCATCAAATCGCAAAACTGCTTTATGATGTTGACTTTACCATATCTCCGTTCATATTTTTTTATTTAAATATATCAATTTCCATTTTGCGACAATTTGAAATACGCCCGTAGCCTTCTCTCCAGATTCGTTTAAAATAATTGTCAATTCCTATGTTAGCTATTTTTCTCAACGCACTCTTAAAGCTTGTATACTATTTATAAATCATCTAGCTTACTTGTCTAGTACCAAATATTGCGTGCCACTAAAAATACAGCACAAATACTATTTACGCTGGCTTTATACTTTATTCGCAATTGCCTACAAGTAGCTTTTCGGACAGAAGACTTCACCACTTTTTTGAGATAATATCTTTTACCATTTCGAATTGAAGCGCTTGCTCTCCATACATCTTTTTCAATTTTAAGCTCTCCTCCTTTAATGATTTAAGCTCTTATAGCTGACTGACTTCCATCCCAGCATACTGTTTCCTCCAACTATAGAAAGCACCTCTATTAATACCTACTTCTCTTAAAAGTTCATCAAAACTGCTACCAGCTTTATTAGCCTTTATCGCTTTGATAATCTGTATCTCGGTAAGTTTACTTCTCTTCATGATATTTCAAATTTAGTCAATTTCCAACTTGTCTTATTATTTGGTAAGTCTGCATAACCCTAAATAATTTTCTAATTGTACAGTAAAAAAGATCCAAAATTTTGACTACCCCACCGCAAGCGGATGGAGCATTCGCCAAAATTTTTCCAACCTAAAGTTCGGTATTCGGATCTTTTTTGTGATAAGGCGTTTTTATGCAAAAACATTTTTTTATGACTCCGACGCAAGCATCGGAGAATTTAAGTATTAAAAACTACTTCGCATTTAGTTTTACAAATTTGCTGATATCGTTTAATACATTTTTTACGAATGCTCGCTTTCCACACAATTTCAATTTGACTAAAAAGCCAATCCCTGGATTCAAACTATTAAAATGTTTGCTTTTTAATAAGCCATGTGTTGCTTTAGGATATATTTTTAATTGGTAATTACCACTATTCGTTTTTGAAAAAATACGCTTATAAGTTAGATGAGATTCTTCAAAGTCAACATTTAAATCTTCTGCACCAAACACACCAAAAATAGGGCATCGAATATTTTTTAAATCTTCCTCAACATCACTTGAAATATTTTTTTTGATAAAATGAAAACGTTCTTCGTTTATAAAAGAGCAATTCTCATCTTTTTCATTTTTACATTTTCTTTCCTGGTACACTACATATTCTTGATACGTATTTTCATTATTAAAAATATTGAACTCAATTTCATTTAGTCTTACTTGTGCTTCAATCGCTGATTCGTCAGCACCTTCCAACACCATTCTGGTTCGAGTTAAGAAATTGCTTTGTCGCTTCCAATTAATCGCTCCTGAAACACTAATAATGAAGTCCGGATAATCGGATAAAGTCGCCACTTTAGGCATTACCCATCCCGCTTGACTAAAGCCAATTAACCCAATAGAAGAAAAATCAAAACGGATATCTGCTTGAATAAATTCAATAGCGGCAATCACTTCCTTTGCTCGATCTTCCATTGACTGGTTGAGCCAATTCCCAGTACTTCCCTCTAATCCTTTTTTATCCCAAGACATACTAGCAATCCCTTTTTCAGCTAATTCATTCCAGATAGGTTTGTAATAACCATAGGCATCACGTTCTAGTTCTCCATCGCCATGAACAAAGATAACCAATGGGATTTTTTCATCAAGGTTATATTTTTTCTTAGGTAAATTCACGACTCCTTCAATAGTGTCAGATTGAAATTGAAAATGGATAACTTGACTTTGATAATTCGTTTTTCCCCACAAGAAACTAATGGTAACGATCAGTAAAATTATGATAAAAATTAATTTTGTTATTTTATTCATTTGAAAATATTATGCTGATACCTAGTTTAAATCCAAGTCCACTTTGTTGTGAATAATCGATGGTTTCTGTTGGAGTACTGATCGTGTGAAAACTTAATGGAAAATCAAACCCCACCGATAATTTCAAGAAACCTTCCCATAGATAATTATAAGCTACACCTGCCTTAATGATATAAACATCCGCTGTACTAACTTCATTTTCAGCCGCATAGGCAATAGAGTAAGATTGGGTAGTAGCTAAAATTTCCAAGTAATTATTTCGACTTACTTTTTGCCACAATCTAATTTTTTCTGGAAAAAGAATTTCAATACCTCGCTTTTGATTTTGAAATTTCAAACTAGCAACAGGAGCAACCAGTAATCTATTTTCTAATTGATTTAAAAATAATCCAAACCCAAATGTAAATCTTTCATTTTGCCTTTTCTCCAAATATGCCATCCCCCCCCAATTTAAGTTGAAGTCTATTTCTGATTTGAAAAAATCATCAGTCGCATTGAAAGAAAAGAGCGCGGTCCCCTTCCATTTAACTGAAATTTCTTTTGACACACCTGTAACTAAAGAAAGCTGTGAAAATTTCGGCTGCTGATAAAAATTATTTGGAATATTATTAAAATTTAAATTTTGAATGACCTCAGACAAATCCAATTTTTGTCTAACTTGTCTGTAGTCTAAAGAGTAAAATGCCTCCCATCCTTTTTTACCTAATGGATGCCCAAAACTTAGAGAAGCATTTAGAGAAGTAGTGGATGTCTTGACATAATTCAAAAAATCATAAGATTCATTTTCAATAAATGATTGCCCTGAGTTAGAATATTCAAAACTGAACAATTCAGTTTCATTTTGCGCATAATTTATGCAAACATTTAAAAGAAAATATAGAACTAAAAACTTTTTTTTCATTAGGATATTTTTATAAAATCGGAAAGCAAATCTTCAATACTTTTTTGAGTAGTTGCATTAAATTCATTTTCCGATTCAAATTGATTATTAATTATTGAAATAGGTAAATTTTTTGGCATCATCCACATTCCCATGTGCATCAATATACTAGCGAGGTGAGTGAGTCCTGTTAAGTTACCCCCTCTCCCTTGAGCGACGCCAATCGCCGCTGCTTTCTTTTGAGAAAAAGTTTTCCCAAAATCAGCAGTCGAAATTATATCTAGGAAATATTTTAAAACACCCGCAAAACTTCCATTATACTCAGGTGTGATAAATAGAATCTTTTGAGTGGGTATTAAATATTTAGAACGAATTTCGTTGGCATAATTCGATGTGCTTTCGTAAGCTGGGGTATTTAGTCTTTCAAAATTCACCTCCGCTAAATCTAGTAGCAATACTTTTTCACCAGTCATTTTTTGTAGCATAATTTCGATTGCTTTTGCTACTCTGAGGGTCATGCTATTGGGTCTGTTTGTGGATGCTATGATGGTTATCATTTGTATCTATTTTTTCTTTTGAGTATTAAAGTAATTAGGTCGCCAAACTAAGCCTCCGAAGACAATTCGGAAACGATCATTCCAAGTGCGACATTTTTTGACATCCTTCCAGATGTTTTTATATTCGTTAAAATTGATAGTGATAGGATTATTGGAATGAATATTTTTAGTCAGTCCATAAACTACTACTTCTTCTTCTCTTTGGAAAGTGCCGAATATTTTATCCCAAATAATCAAAACACCTCCATAGTTTTTATCCAAATATTTTCGGTTCGAGCCATGATGAACTCGGTGGACAGAAGGTGTATTAAATACTTCGTCTAACCATCCCAATTTCACAATGCGTTCCGTATGAATCCACGTCTGATACTGTGCTACAAATATTAAAGCGACCACCGCTTGAAAAGGTACAAATCCAATCAAAATCATAGGCACTAAAAATATCCACTCTATAGCACTTTCGACAATACTTAATCGCATGGAAACGGTTAAATTGTAATCTTCCGACGAGTGATGCACGCTGTGATTCGCCCATAAAATCCGATGCTCATGTTCGATACGATGCATCCAATAATAAGTGAAGTCTGCCGCAAAGAATGCCAGTACCCACGTCCATCCATTAATTGGAATTTCGAAAGGAGACAACCAATGGAAAGGCATTAAGCAAATAATTCCGATAGCACCAAAAACTGTTTTTTCTAGTAACTGGCCTAAAATAAAAATCGTAATATTTGCAAAACTATCTTTCCATCTTCGTTCTTTGGAAGTGAATAAATCTAAGGCGATTTCAAAAATGACTAATGCTAAATTGAAGAGAAAAAAATACGCAACATATTGCATGATAGGTGCGCTCTCTGATAATTTTATAAACTGACTGAAACTCATAATCTTAAATTTTAAAATGGATTTTTAAATATTGTGCATCGCTGTCAGAAGGGTCGTCGATAATGAGTATTAATTTTTTAGTTCTTAATTTATCTATGATAAAAACTATCTCGCCTTCTTCATTTTCTTTGGATAAATAAATTCGTTTCTTTTTGCCATTCAATCGCCAACTGCCCACTCCGAATTCTCCTTCGGAAATACTTTCAAAGGTTAAATCAGATTTCAGATTGATGTAATCATCTTTTTCATTTTGAGCAGGATCTTCCGAGAAAAAGGAGACTTTGTACTTGTCCAATTTCCATTTTTTAGAGAGATTTTGAATCGTAATACTAGAACCTTGTGAGCTTGTGATATGGTAGTCTTTTGTGGAATAAAATTGTATACCCACGACTAGCAACAACAGGGTTGTTATTCTAAGTAAGTTCATCATTTTTAATTGTTTTTTCTGGTAAAAAATAAAGTAGCCATAAGAGCCAAAGCAAATTGGTCAAGTCCCAAAGTGTTCCGTCTCCTTGCCCAATTGCCCAAACTAAGGGCATTTTATATAAGCCGATTAATCCTAGAAATCCTAGATACCAATGCTTCTCAAATTGATAGCTACTTGCGTCTTTGTAATTATTCATGTCACAAAGGTATGTGGCAAAGAGTCAAGTTCTTTGTCCGTTTTGGACATTGTTATTTTACTGGTATATAAATTTCGGTAAGTAATTCTTCCGCAGGAGTGTCATCCTCATCGTTCAAGAAAAATTCTAAAGTTGGCAAATCCGCAAATTCTAAATTGACATCAATCATCCATTGTGAGTAAATTTTATGATATGTATCCGCTGAAGATTCATGCGAACCTAAGTGAAGAAACTTAACGTACTTTTGAGATTGATTTAGCTTGATTTTGAAAAGTCCTTCGGGCGGAGAGGAGAGTGATTCATTCATAATAATAGCGACATTGTAGCGACAATTAATCGTTTCGCTAATTTCATTATCGTCTAAAATTTCGGCAAAGAAAATCGTATCATCTGTCAAAAGTTGTTTTTTGAGAGTATAGTCGACTAGCATACCCCAAGTTTCTTTGATCGCTTTTATGTTTTCATAGTTTCCACGATGTTCTAAGTATAGAACTTCGAATTGAGGCAATGTTTCGATTTCAAAAACTAGTTTTTCTCTTTCAATTTCTTTTTCTAAAAACGTTTGTCGAGTAATATTTCTCATCACCTCATTGCTATTTCTAAAGACGGAAGGAGCGCAATTGAATCTATTTTTGAACGCTTTGCTAAATGCCGCGATATCGCTAAATCCTACTTCAAAGGCAATATCAGAAATACTACTGTCAGAGTATTTTAGAAATTCCGCAGCTTTTTCCAAACGAATTCTTTTTACATATTTTCCAATAGTTTCATGATGAAGTGCTTCAAAAATTCGATTGATATTTCGATAGGAATAAAGAGAGATAGATTCTACCTTTTTGATATTAACCTCTTCCTTGAATTGTTTATCCAAGTATTCTAGTAGCATCTTATAACGATCTAATTGTGTTTCGTTTTTCATCTTATTCTTTTTACAAAGTTCGATTTATTTTGATTTTTATCTTTGTTCGTTTTGGACAAGTTTCTTCCGGTTCATTTTTATTTAAACTAGAACGCTAATATCTATTGAAATAATTTATCGACTAACATAGCGTATCTATAATATAGCACCCTTCAAAAATCGACAAATGAATTGCCTAGTAATGCTAATTTAATGTTTCATTCTAGCTTTAGAGTGCCTAATATACTTGTGAATTCGTAAAATTATTCCTCAGCTTGAATTTATTAGATTTCTAACAGTCGAGAATATTCTATATCCTTTTTCTTTTGTTTTAATACACGCATCCTCAAGAAGCATTTGTCCGATTCCTTGACCTTGATGCTCCTCAGATACTGCAATATTTTTTATTTCTACAGTTTTGGCATTTGTAACTTGTAAAGCATAGACCGCTATGACTATCTTGTTTAATTCTACGACATAGATCTCGCAATAAATCATGTATTTATCTATAGCCATCCTTGATTCATCGGCATGGATTAACAGAATGTAAGGGATTGATTCTACACGCTTCAATTTTCTAATCATCCTTATGTTTCTTAGGCAAATAGTAATACTAGTAAACATAGGGAAAGCAAAGACTAGGAATGGTAGATTAATATCTTTTGATACCACATAGAATACTGTGCACGATAAAACTCCAATTACAAATATTTATGTCTCAAGTTTAGTTATCATATTGCTCTTCATTTTATAAAATTCTATTTCTCCCTCTCTCTAAATAAAGTTTCAAATGCACTGTACACCGCCGAATGCAAAACATCTCCATGATCATGCTTTTCGAAGTACTTGAAATGGAGATTGGTATTTTCTTTCTTTAGTAAGTTCAACCTATCATACAGTGCTTCCTCGGCTTCTTCCATCCCTTGCCCCTCTTTGCCTGCTCCTATATAGATTGGTTTCTTTGAGGTGTATTCGGTTGGCTTGTATTTGAGAAGTGATCCATCGTCACACCATAGACTATGACTTACGATGATATAAATGTCAAAAACTTCTGGACGCTTCATTAATATTTCGGTAGCCAATAGGCCGCCAAGAGACTGCCCGACCAACGTCTTATTAGAATCCGTTTTATATCTCGCTTCGATCAGTGGTTGTAACTCCTTTTCAATGATATTGATGAAAGGTTCTGGTTTCCCAATTGTAGGAAATTCATTTTGAGCCCTCTTATTATTACTTGGAAATGTAAAATCTCCTTTTCTACCTACATTCGATATACCCAAAACTATAGATTCGGGGAGCATACCAATCCAAGAGAACGAACCGAATTGAACCAAACCAGATATATGAATAAAGTCTTCATCAACAGAACCAGCTAGCAAGTAAATAACTGGATACGTTTTCAGAGAATCTACTGAGTAGCCATTAGGCAAATAAATATTTAGTAATCTGTCTTCATTTAGAATCGCTGATCGGAATTCAATTTTCTCCCCTATTGCGAATAGCGCTGTATGGTTCACCTTAATCTCGGACTGCGATACAGCTTGACTACATAGAAAAAGGGCAATGCAGGTTATAAACAGTGATTTCATCGTTATTATTCTGCATTAAAATACGATAATGTTTTTTGAACAAACACTCAGAAGGCATCTTTATTTCTTATCTAATCATCCACATGATTTTCATCTACTTGTTCGTAAGAATTTAATTTAATGCGAACCAACAATTCTTTAAATGCTTTTGAAGCTCATCTAACTCTAATTTTAATTCTGGTGAGAACTCCGATTCATTTTCATAAAACAAAATAAACTCCTCTAAGTTTGTTAGTTTTTTTAGACAGGAAGGCAATGTCTTTATTTTAGTACCTCCCAAGTGTATTCTTTTTAGATTTGATAATTCGCAGATTGATATAGGTAAAGTTTCAATATCGCTGAATAGTAAAATTAACTCTTCCAGGTTTTTTAATTCTCCAATATTCTCTGATAACGTTGTAACTCCACTATTCTGTAGATCCAGATATTTTAATTGTTTCAATTGAATAATTTCATTAGGTAGAACCTTAAAGTCTCTCATGGCTACCCATAAATATTCTAGATTTGAAAATGCTAACACTTCATATGGAAATTCCTTTTTTTTCCATGTAGGATATAACTGCAGACTACACACTTTCTCTGGCTGTATAAGAACGCTATCCTCAGTTGATAAGTGTAAAAGCACATTCCCTTCTGAATTTAATTTCCCATATTCATCCTTTACCAAATAAAAATATTCACCCGAACAAATATTCTTATCTGATTGCTGTAGGCTTTTTTGATCCTTGCAACCACTTATGATTATTAGAACCAATACCACTTTTATAGTTTTGACTAGAAACTTATATTTTTTACAGAATTTTAGTCGCATCTATTTACAGTTTGGTTTGCCTCTTTATCTGGCATTAGAGATTTAATGCATTCTAGAGATCTTTCTTATCAAATCTTAATTTAGGTAACACAATTTTATATTCTATATCTTCTTTCATATCAAACCAATAAACTAAATATTCAACATTTCCACTTGTTAACTGGTAACCATCCTTGATAAATGTATTATACTTTTTATCCACAAAATCTCTTGAAAATAAAAGGATATTTCCGCCATCTTGTTTGGCTAATCCTATTCCTACATTAGAAGAAAATTGTACAGTATCTTTTTTTAGTTTGTCCCCTGATTTGAGCGTATTAATCCTATTTGCTGCTACAATATATTTTTGTGAACCCAAGTTAATGTCTTTATGCCCTAATACCAATTCAAAATGATCTGGTTGTTCCGTTTTTCCTTCATATTTGATTACAGCCAGATTATCAGGATTAAAATCATCAAAAAATGATGTGTTGCAATGTATCTGCAAACTTCCCTTTGCTCTAGAACAACCAACATACAGTAGTCGCTTAGATTCCGCACTGTTAAAATTATAATCTTCAAGGAGCAGATATACATGGTCAAATTCTTTCCCTTTTGCCTTATGCATTGTTGCAATAATTATTGTACCACCATCAGCATTTATGGCGTCTTCCATTTTTATTTCGCGGATATATCCATACCAGTCTACAAGTTGTTTTTGTTTGTCATAATTTAATTCAAATTTCAGAATAATATCCAAACATATATCAATATGAATACTAGAATGATGTATTGATTCCAAATGTTCTTTTGCTTCATTCCACTCGTTATTAAAAATTATACCCGCATCATTTATTTTCTGTTTAAGGAATGCTGTAAAGGTTCTTAGTTCAAATAAATGATCTAAACTGAACCCCTCTAGACCAGTAATTAGTTTTGTCTTTTGACCATAATCATTTAGAAAAGTTCTCAGCATTAAAGCTTGCTTGTTCGTTCTAACTAAAATGGCTCTGGTTCCATTTAAGTTATCTCTAATCACCATTTCGACTAATGATTTCTCCAAAAATGAAGTGGTGTATCTGACCAATTTTATATTCGATAAAAATTGTCTATTAACAGGCTCCAACACTTGGGTTTTTAATCTATTGGGTACTCGTTTAAGTAACTCATTATTGAAATGAACAATGTTTGAACTGCTTCTATAGTTTTTAATTAAGGAATACTGAGTAGCATTATACTTCTCTTTAAACTCGAGCATATTCTTATTGGAAGATCCTCTAAATTCATATATATTTTGATCGTCATCCCCTACAGCAATCACTCTAATGCCACCTGCTTTCTTTATTATAGTTTGAATTAGTTCCCATTCGATATCGTTTACATCTTGAAATTCATCTAGAAGCAATACGCTTTTATTAATAATGGACGAGATGTCAATCTCTTCAGTGTTAATTGCTTTTATACAATCTTGAATTACGTTTATAGATTTCTTTAAATCTCCTAATTGCCCCATTAATTGAAAACAGAAACCATGAAAAGTTGTGATTTTAATAAGTCCAGAGTATTCAGGAACAAGTTTCCGGGCTCTAGATCTAAATTCTAAAGAAGCAGCCTTTGAAAACGTAAGCATTAAAAATTGTTCAGGCTTTATATCTTCTAATAACAATAGACTCGCTATTTTATGAACCAAAACCTTCGTCTTTCCACTTCCCGGTCCCGCTAAGACCAATATATTGTTAGACTTCCCATCGTTTACAATTCTTGATTGGTCTGTATCTAATTCTCCTATAATTTCTTTGAGTCGGGAGGGAGTTAAAGGTGTACCAATTTCCTTTTTTCGTCTAGGAAAATACTTAAATAAAAACGCTTCATAAGGCTGACTAAAATAGTCATTTACGTACGCTAGAGCAGATTCATAGTTTTGAAGTCTTCTTTTAGCATATTCCCCAACGATATGAATTTGTTCCGTCTTATGATTATAATGCTGCCCCATCTTCATGAAATTCTCAATTGTGTATCTGGGTATAGAATTATCAATTTCTTCAATATTCAACCTATTATAATACACCATGAACCCACCTTCCAGTTTTATTGCTTTTATTTGATTTAGAAATAGTAACGTCTTCTCATATCGCTTAATATCCTCTTCTTTTATTTGTCCAAATAGTTGATTGGATTTTTTGAGTTCGAGCATTGAAAAACTAACATGTAAATCTTTTTTATCTTGAAGTTTTAGTTTTTCCTTTTGTTCTTTACAAAATCTTTCAAGCAGTTCATAAACGTCTAATGTCAATTCATGTCTCCATTCTATATCCTGAGCTAATAAATCATAATGTTTTACTTTTATTTGGTACAAATCATTTTCTCGATCAACACGTTTTTTTTGAATGAAATTTCTGATTTCCCAATAATTAAGTATATTCCTTATGGCATCAATAGATGATTTCTCAACACCCCTATCAATTATGTTTTGATTCATTTGCCTCATCGATATCTTAATACTCTTAGACAATACTTGATGCATTGCGACTTCAATATTCCGATAACGGTTGAGCACCTTTTTTGAGTTATTGGCAGACTGTGTCAAATTAATAAATGCAGTTAAGTCTTTTGCATCACCCAAAATTTTTAGGTCTCTTAATATATCAATGACATCTCTTATTTGTTGTAGCTTTAATCCTGTCCTATCCGCTAAATAGTCAATTCTACATTCATCATCTTTAACTATCCGTTGTAATACTCTTGAGCAGTGTTGGATTTGAGTTTCTGTTATACCCTTACTTTGTTGGATCTTTTCAAGCGCTTTGTCAATGTTTGGAACCATCAAACTATTTGCAAATATCCTACCTGAATTATGCTTTCGTTTTAGAAAGCCTTGGTCTTCTAATGCAGCAATAGAGGTCTTAACTCGAGTTTCTAATTCTTGAATTTCAGTATCCCACCCCGCTTTTTGTGCAATTTCTAAAGCAGAGTTACTTATACTCTTGGTTTCTCTATATTTCGATAAATACTTGAGTGCCTGCCAAATTTGCTGGATCTCTTTTTGATTGATTTTAGTTTGCTGTAACAAACTAAAATGTTTGTTTAAATCTTGTTCGTTGAATAAAATGTAACAGTTCGCCTGAATGTTTTCATCTCTTCCTGCCCTTCCAGCTTCTTGCACATAGTTTTCTAAAGAATTGGATATGTTGTAATGTATCACTGATTTCACATCTTCTTTATCTACTCCCATTCCAAAAGCCGATGTTGCTACTATGATGTCTTTTTCATTATTCATAAAAGCATCCATGCAGTCTTTCTTTATATCTTTATCCAATTTACCATGAAAATAGGTGGAATTAAAACCAGCTTTTTCTATTTGACCATGTATTTCTTCAACCCTTTTAGTTCTTGAAGCATATATGATTGCAGGTTTTTCACAACGGTGCAAAAGATTCAATAATGCATTCATTTTCTGATCAGGATCTTCGATTTCTATTACTTCATATTTTAAGTTAGTTCTACTTGCTCTAGTTACAAATTCATCCAGTTCAATATTGAGTTTTGTCTTGAAGTACGATTTTATATCCTCTATCACTTGGGGTTTCGCTGTTGCTGTAAAACACGACACAGGTATTCTACCAGACATCCTATTTTCTTCAAGCTCTTGAATGAAGTCTGCTATGTATAAATAATCGACTCTAAAATCTTGACCCCAAGAAGAAAAGCAATGTGCTTCATCTATTACGAATCTGGCAATTGAACGTTGTTTTAGAATCCTTGATATAGTCGGTGATCGCAATGATTCCGGAGATAAATATAATAATTGGATCCATCCATTTTCTACCCTTTCGATCGCTTCTTGTCTTTCCAATGGAGATAACAAGCCATTAATAGCTACCGCATTCGTAATATCAAAACGCTTCTCTAGGTTTTCAACCTGATCTTTCATCAACGAGACCAAGGGAGATATTACAACTGTTAATTGACGAGATAAACAGCCTTTCATTAAGGCGGGTAATTGAAAGGTGAGAGATTTTCCTCCCCCAGTAGGAAACACAGCAACAAAAGAAGCTGCACTTAATCCCGCTCTCACTGTTTTTTCTTGTAGACTTATTTCTTCATCTTGGTCAAATTTCCTGAAGTCTTTATAGCCAAAATAAGACTGCAATGATTTTCTAGGATTTAGATTCGAATTACAATATTTGCAACTTGGATCTTCACAAAACTTAAACCTTAAATAATCTAATATATTTTGTGTTTTAGGCAGCGTGTTATTTACCCAATATGCTAAAATTGATATATCTTCTTTAGTATTTATGAGTGAAAAAGCGTAGGCTAATTCAATCGGATAATCCTGTACTATTTTAGAAACATTGGCATTATCACAGATTTTGTCTTTTACAAAATCACCTATTTCAATAGCAGCATCAAAATTGGTGATCTTAAAATTAATCAACTCCAAAAAGCCTGAATAGGCATCCGAGCTAAAAAGCAAACTAAAATATACTTGTTGAATAACAGAATCTAACTCATTGAATCTATTGAGTTCGTCTATTAACAATTGTTTAGTCAGCTTACAGTCTGACAGAGGGTTATTATAATCACTATCGTTAACAATTTTATATCCTTTTACTAGCTTGTGATACGGGTTGTCGCTAAAAAGCAAGGGAGACCAAAGTAAGGTATCTACTATTTTTTTATTTCTAAAAATATCAGGACCTAGCGCTTTTTTCAAAAAAGGAATATCATGCGCAACGATATTATGACCACAGATATACTCCGCTTGATTAATCCATCTTTCAACTTTAGAAAGCTGCCTTTCGTGTAATTCTTGTCCATTAAAAAGTGCTCCTACATCTTTTATCTTTCCATGCTTATTGGTTTCGATATCTATGTATAGGATTTTGTTGATCATTTTTTTGAGCGATGGATAAATATTTCTTTTGTTTTTGTTAGGGGGCGGTGGGTGCTGTTGAAATCAGATGTTTTTGGAATATAACGTTTAGTATATGAAGCGTAGCGTCCCGCAGGGTGCTATGATTTCATATACAGTGTTAGTGGCTTTTTATTTTTTTTAATCCAATCCATTCATGGTCAATATCCTTCATTAGTAGGGCATTATCAAATTTAACCGAACCACGAGGAAATATAGTTTCATCTTCAAAGAAGCTTGATTGAACTGATTCTACTTCTAAAAGTGATACTTTCCAATTTTTTGCTTTTAGTTCAAGACCGTCAAAATTATTTTTGTAAGGTGAATAGCCAACTGAACCTTGTTCGAAAAAATTAGAAACACAATCTAAATTATCAAACACGCTTTCTTCATTCCATTTATCCGTTTCTTTTGCTTTAATTGACAATGAAGTTTTATCATCACTTACAAAGCTTACTTCATAAGTTCCATCATTTTCATTTACCGAAAATCTTGCTAAATGATGAATTCCTGGAAAAATTGTCCCGCCTGCTAATGAATTAAGTCTTGAAGATGTATCTCTTCTAGGAATATAAACACCTTCTTTAAGTTCTCCTTTTTCTTCCCATTCAACTGCAATTCGGTGTGCTCCATTTTCAGAAGATATCCCGAGTTGTTTTGGAAATCCTTTCGGTCTGATTTCTTTCAATCTTATTAAACAGATTCCCGCAATGCCTTTTCCCCTTACTAATTTCGGTTTGAATGGTTTCGGTAAATAATTTCCCAAAACTTCTTGGTCAATTTGGTAATTGATAAGAATTCTACGGTCTATTATTCCTTTGATTTTAGGTATTTTCATTCGTTTGTTCTAATTCTGACTAACGGTTAAGCGTTTTGTTGAATTTCAATACTTTATACATTGCAAATTTAACATATTTAAGCTTAATCGTTAGCTAGGGAAATTAATTTGCCTTTAAAAAACTTGTATTTTTTCTACTAGTTTTTGGCTGGTCTAATATGGGGGATTGCCACTAACGTCTCAGTGACATGCGGCGTGCTGACGAAGGAAGCATGATCGTCATGTCACATGTTATCCTCAGTAGTTTTGTTCACAAAGGTGTATGTATTTACTTCTTTCGTCCCATCAGGTATTTCATTCATTGCCTTGTAAATTATGTATTCATTATTTTCTTTAATGTTTGGCAAATATGATTCGATGTTCTTGTGCAAACTAAGATTTTCGGATCTTAATTCAATTGAATCAGAAAGAGTGACTGCGGTTTGATAGGAAACGGTAGGAATAATTCCTTCATTCAGCACTTCTGGATTGAAGTTTAGAATTAGTGGTTTTGTACTTATATCCATTGCCTTTATCGGAAACTTAAATTCAGATTTTAATTCAGCCAATATCTTTTCATAGGTTTCTCCCATCTCCCCAAAATTCTTATATTTGAATACGTTTCCAGCTGGCTTAGATACTTGAGAGCTAAGGAAAATAAGATTGGAAGCATTTATTAAATTATTATTCTTGTACTCTTCCACAGCTTCATAATGCAGTAATTGAGCATTCTTATTTTTTATAGAATATTCGCCTAATTTAACCATGTCGAGTTTCCATTCATCTTCATACTTTGTAAACATGTTTAACATGAGATACTGATAAGGTTCTGATTCAACTTTATGTACTGATATAAAGGCTTCTTTATTCATTGGTTTCACTTTTAGGACATAACCGGCTACACTATCAAGGGAAGAGAAAAGAGTAGTCGGTAATTCCGAAGCGGTATTTTGTACATGATACTGGTCTATTATTGATGTCTTGTTGCCCTTGATCATGGAAGCAACTTGATTCAAGAATTCAGTTATGTCACTTTTTGAAGCCTTAATCATAAGGTCAGACATAATACTCCTACACTCTTGCAAATTTGCCTCTTCAAGGTTATTCAGGTACTTTGATTCGATAGAGTTTATAGTGCTCAATACCTCTTTGTCAATCCCATCATTTGAAACAGAATTATTAACTCCTGTTTTACAAGAAACAAGAGATATTAAAAGTACAAGGATGAGTGCTTTGTTCATTTCTTTAATTTTTATTCTGACTAACGGTTAAGCGTTTTGTTGAATTTCAATACTTTATACATTGTAAATTTAACATATTTAAGCTTAATCGTTAGCTAGGGAAATTCTGACTAACGGTTAAGCGTTTTGTTGAATTTCAA
>JBLHWH010000057.1:0-32738 GCA_047628935.1 Halioglobus sp.
AAAGAGATCAAAGGAAAGTATTTTGTCCGATTTGTTCTCGATGACAGAAATCAAGTGGTGGATATGTGGAGAAATGAGATAGGGTATGCTTGTTTGCAGGTGTATTATGGTGATTTTTAAATTTGCAATTCTTAATTTTTGACTGTACAAATTCTATAAATAAATCGTTATTATAAAAATCAAGTACATTATGAAATATTTACATTTATTCTCGCTTAGTTTTTTGATTCTAATCTTAGTCGCTTGCGGTAGCGATGTAGACGATGAAGTCAAAATAGACGGTCAATGGAAACTTGAGTCTGTATCAGGTGGGATTAGTGGAGGTGGATTTCCATTTGATGGCGATATGTCAATTATTGTGTCGGGATCTGATCTGGATATGTTTAAAGACGATGAACTAGTAATGGAGGCTGATATTTCATATTCTATAGATGAGTTTAATAGAGTGATCTTAAAATTAGATCGATCATATATAAATGAGCAACCAGAATTTCTACTTGGAAATGGGGATGAACTGGTTGCTACAAAGTTTGATGGGAACGACATGTTATCATTATTTGAATTATGTGACGATTGTTACTCATACATTTTTGTAAAATAAAGAAGAGAAAAGTTGACAGATTTTTGAATAAAGGCTATCTAAAAAACACATTTGTCACAAAAATGTCATAGAGTGTCAGGTTTTATAAAAACTAGTTATACCTTTGCACCAGCTTATGAAAATAACAAATACATATATTAATTCTAACATGCATAATTTCCTGATTCAGGATAGTTTATGCGTCTTTTCTCCAACAGGGGAACAGAGAATTCTATGTCATAGCTGATAGCTTCACTTTAAAGAAAGTCGTTGCTAACCAGTCGAGCAGCAACGATGAAAATTTCCATTCCATATTTCCATTCTTGTTTGCTCTAGGTATATTTCTAGGCTCAATTATTAATTGTATTAAAAAAATACTTATGCAGAAAAATCAAATCATTGAGATTCTGCAAGTTCATAGTTTTGGATAGTCGTATCTTGCGAGCGATCAATCCACGATATTGAATCTTGCTCAAACTCACACATTACATTATTAAAATAACATGATACCTGTATCGAGTCGAATCGATGCAGCCTATAGGTAATATTGTCCGGTCGTCTAACTGGTCAAGATCTCTCACTTAACTCTAAGTAGGCATTAGAACTTCGTCATGAGGGTTGAAAGACCAATAAAACAAGCATTTTGCTGACTGAATCATAGCATCGCTATGATGAAGGAAGAAAGATGAGCAAAGCGCCTTGTTTTGAAGGAATTACAATTCGTAATAGATTTTCTAATGATTACTGAGGGTTTCACTGAGAAGATGTGGGTTCGATAGAGGGGTGTTGAAGATATGATGTGGCGTTTATATTGTCCCGCATATTTGCTCTATGAGCAAGCCATGCTATAACAATATAAATAGTCCCACCTGGACATCTATGTCTATAGGAAAACAGAACTTAATTATTATGAACATAACACAAGCAGATAAATATTTCTTGAAGGCATTTGATGCATTCGATTACGATATGGAAGAACTGGTAGAATCGCTGGACTATGCACTATCTCATGATGAAGAACATGCTCCTACTTTGTGTCTGTTAGGACGGACACATATGGAGAAAATGAAAAATTTTAGAGAAGCACAACATTGTTTCGAAATGGCACTAATAGCTGATAAGAATTATGTAGATACATATAAGTACTACTCCAAGCTTCTTATTTGGATAGGGCAACTGGACCATGCAAAAATATTGATACAAAAAGCTGAGAAAATAGTAGGAATGCCAAAAGTGGTAATCATACAAAGGAAAGCTTCCATGTACGAATGCGCTGGGAAAGTAGATCTAGCAATGAAAGAAACACAAAAAGGAAGATTACTAAGTGGATGTGCAGATTTCTATGCTTTTTTCACAAATGAAGAAGATCGTCTGAAAAGAAAAGTATATAAAAACAGTAAAAAGAAGAAAAAATCTAAACTACGCAAGAAGACAGCGTAGTTGTGTTTCATCTTTGAATTGTAATTAGAATATAAACGGCAAAATGAAGATTTTACTTATGAAAATATATCCGCCAATTGGCGGAAAAAGAAGTACCAATACAGATTGATGATATCCCTGATGAGAGTTTCTGTATAGCTCCCTTGTATGGTAGGCCTTTGGTCTATCATATGCAGATGCGCAATTTGATTGGTTACACCATGGGATCTAGGGGTCGCGAGTTCGAATCTCGCCTCGTCGAATGGCGGGTAGCTCAGGTGGTAGAGCACTAGACTGGTAACGTAGGTTCGATTCCTGCTCCCGACGATTTTGTCGGGATAGCTTAGTTGGTTAAAGCACTGATGATGAACTCAAAATTCATTTTAATCACAAGAGTTAGTCACTCATAAAAATGACTTCACTTTTGAATCATGCAAAGGCATATTCGCTTCTAATCTAGATGAAATTTTCTTTGGGAAATTCACAAAGGATAAGAAAAATCAGATTGACACTTGCTCATGTTGGATACCGATAGAGGACGTTAGATTTCAGGATTTATGGAATTGATTATTGAGGAATTGAGATTTCTCAACATGATAATCGAAAAAGTAACTTTTTAAGTCAAACAAAATCTATCTCAAAATATGATCCGTTGATATCCGATGAATAATGCAGTTGTATGATTCATTTTAAAAAAGTGATTTAAAAACTAAAGTTAAAATGGTTAGGGAGCGCTTGGTTTATAAGATGAGGCTCTTTTTGAGAAGCTTAGCCACAGCTAAGTGCTAAAAGAATGTTCTGTTTTAATGTTTCTAAACAATAAAATAAGAACTTCAGTCTGGAAAGTCAAACCGTAAGAAAACTTTCAAGAAAAAGCTGAAATATTGTGAATTAAGTGGTTTGCAAAGCAAACACGTAAATCATAGTAACAAATTAATAATTTGTGGAATGATCAATGGCTTGCAAAGCAATTAACATTATGTTCTTAAACCACTTTTAATATTAAAATTATTTAATCCTTTCAGTTTAAGCTCCAAATTATGAAAGCTTATACTGGGAACAAAACCCATAATTATGTTCACGAAATTAAAAGTAAACACTTATGAAATGGCACTTGTCTATAAAGACGGTGCATTGGATCGTGTTCTTCCTAAGGGAGAATACTGGATCTGGAACAGAAAAGTAGAGCTCGGTAATATGGCGACACCTTTCTTACCTTCTATGGATCTTGATTTGTTGCTCAAGAATGAAGATTTGTCCGCTAAATTGGATGTCATCGAAGTGAAGGATAATGAAATAGCTGTCCAAATGAAAAATGGAAACTTCCATAGAGTATTGACTCCAGGTAGATATACATACTGGAAAAGCGTGATCTCCTATACCTATAAGATGGTAGATCTTTCTGAAGTAGAAATCAGTGAATCTATCAATCGAAAAGTATTACAACGAATCGAGTTGAGAGGTTTTGTACAAACTCATGTGGTAGAATCATACGAAAAAGGTATGCTCTATGTAGGTGGAAAGTATGTGAAAATTCTTGATTCTGGTATCTACTATTACTGGAAAGGCGATAAGGCAGCATCAATGATCAAAGCAGACTTGCGAAAGCAACAAATGGAGATCAGTGGGCAAGAATTATTGACTAAAGACAAGGCTGCTGTTCGTGTGAATTTCTATGCGAGTTATCAAGTGTCTGATATCGTGAAGGCGATGGTGGATACAAAGGATCATTCGAAGCAGTTCTACATTTTGATGCAATTAGGTTTGCGTGAGTATGTAGGTAAATACACATTGGATGAATTATTGGCTAATAAAGATTCTGCTTCTCAATATGTTACGACTTATGCAAAGGAGAAAGCTCTTGACATGGGGGTAGATGTATTGAGCTGTGGTATCAGAGATGTGATCTTGCCAGGAGATGTCCGTGAGATAATGAATCAAGTATTGGTCGCTGAAAAGAGAGCGCAAGCAAATGTGATCATGCGAAGAGAAGAGACAGCCTCTACTCGTAGCTTGTTGAACACTGCAAAATTAATGGAAGATAACGAGATGCTCTACAAACTCAAAGAAATGGAGTATGTAGAAAAGATCGCTGAGAATATCCAAACAATCAGTCTCTCTGGAGGTGGTGATTTGGTAGGTCAGTTGAAAAATATCTTCGGAACTGCGAAAGCAAACTAAGTATAACCGTACCATAGAATGATGGTGCGGTTGTATCTATCATTGCTATCCCAACTCCTATTATATCCTTTCTATTTTACGACCTATCAGTCCTTGATAATTGGTCGTTTTCCATTTTTTCATTTATATTTTTTAGATAATATTTTCAACTAAGAATCAGTAATGTGGCTCTTGATATACCTTCAATTTTAAGGGGTTCTGTGTCTCTTTAAATGATAATATATATTGAAAATAAAGTTCAATTTTTTGATAAAAGTAAGAATAATTCCTATTACGCAAATAGGTTGCGTAGAGTGTTCTTATCTTTATAATATGATGAAAGGGAAGGGGATTTAGTGCCAACTAAAGACTTCACTTTTGTCAAATTATTAACCCAATTGAAAATTTACTTTATGCCAAATTCTTCTGTTTCTTAATTACTACACGATAAGAATCTCACCGATTATTTGAGATGAAAAAGTAACATGCAGTTTGATGATTTTCAACTGACCAAAAAAATAACTTTTCATTCCTAGAAGGCAGATCTTGCTATTGATCATTTTCAAAAGATTCTTGATTTTCGACTGAGGTCTATATGTCCTCAAAAGCTCTATTTGACTTATCAATCCTATTGATGAGAAGGTGACTTCTATGTCCTTTCACGATTGTCAATCTAGCTTATTCCTACCAGTTTTTTTACCACTCTGCACAGATGGGTCTTGCCCTTACTATGCCCAGTTTTCAATCATTTTTTAACAATTAAAACCCATAGAATATGGAAATCTTAATCATGCTTATCCTTCAATTGATCATCGAAGAAGAGGGTGGTATTTAGATAGTTTGGAATTTAGAAATGAGGTCATTTTGGTTTTCTACCGATATGAATTCAGAGCTATAATTCCACTCACAATTTAACCATTCTGCACAGAAGGGTCTAGCCCCTTCTTGTGCCAATTTTCAACCAATTTTTTAACAATCAAAACCAATAAAATTATGGAATTATTAATCATACTTATCCTTCAATTGATAATCGAAGAGGAGGGTGGAATCTAGATTATATATGGCTGCGAGTTGAACCTCGCAGCCCTTTTATTTTATCCAAAAACCATTTTTTATGAACCATTTTATTTTCATTTTGAATATCAGTTTCTAATTTGTTTAAATCGCCATTTATTATTAATCTATTTAGATAATCAATACTTGTTAAAAAAGCTTTATCGCCTTCAAAGCTTGATTTACCTTTATTTCTCTTTATAAAAGATGTAATTGAATTTGTATAATATATAAAGCTTTCAAAATCATTAGGGTTTAATTCATATAAGGATGAAATTAGCAACCACTTCGCTTTTAACTCCAGAATAAAATCATCAAATTTTTTTGATCTAAGAATCTCAACTGTTTTATTAAAATTGCCTTTAGTGTAAGATAAGTGAGCATGTCCGTAACTTCTTATTTGTTCCGTGTTTTTATCGGACACCATGTGGGCGTAATTATCTATAAAATCTTCTGACCAATTATGATTATTTGTTGTAGCACCAATCATAATTATAGTTGCAAATGTATTTAGTGGTATTACTTTATTTGGAAATAAGATATTATGGTCCAAACCAAAATTATATAAATTGACTAGTTCTTGACTTGCGTTTTCGTCATTGTTTAAGTTTTTCCATTTCAAAAATCCACTCAGATAAGTAATAGTTGTGAATTTCAAATCTATTGATAAACTATTATTAATAAGTTCTTTCTTTAAGAGAGCAAAAGTGCCCCAATCTCTTTTTTCCTTAAGTCTTTTATACAGATCAAACAGCATATTTAGACCTTTGAAATCGTTCTCTTCATGTGTCGAAAAAGCACTATAATCTGATTCCCAAATTTCTGCCAAAACTTTTTTTCTATTATGCATTTCAACCCCCAGGTATCCATTTATTGCGGCACTTAATTTTCCAAAAGAGTTACTACAGTTTTCTAATACAACCTTGCTTCCGGAAACGCTAATTGTCATTCTCTTATAGTATTCTAGGTATTCCCCCATAAATTCATGATAGTGATTCCACAAACCAAGTGGTTGATTGCCACGATTGATCTTAGCCTTTTTCTTTTGTTTGTGAAACTGATTTGTCAATCCTCGTTTTGAAAAAGCTTGCAGTAACAAAGTATCCTCCATCATAGGATCATCCATGACTTCTGCCCAAACAAAATAGGCTTCTATGTGCTTACAAAGTTGTGATATGACATTAGCAAACACCAAAGGATCTGCAGTTGGTCTTATTTTTTTTCTTAAACCTTCGGCATCCATTTTTTTCGGGTCAAGCCTACTTTTGTGCTTCTTGATATAGGTCATAACTCTTTGGAAATCAGTATCGTCACTATATTTTGATTTAGAGAATTTGTGATATGCACCCCAGTCTTCATTTTTAAATGATGATAGTAATGTTCCAAGTTTATTTTCTTTCATTTGGGAGAAAAGAATTTAATATTAAATAATATAAATATAAGTAAATCAATTAGATACAATAGGAATATGGGAAAAATAAATTTAAAAGTGCCATTTTTTTAAATTGGTTTAGAGTTTTACCCCTTGTACATTTGGATTATAATAAAAGCACAAATACAATATGCATCACAAAATAAACTAAGAACACAAATTCCCCGGCTCACGCACCTGTAGTAAACTAAATAAAACTATTTACAAATGTGCTTAATACTATAAGGTGAGAGATCTTGATTGATAGCGATATTCAATTGAGAGATTAAATCCAATTGCACTTGACTGCGTCGTCGTAATGATGGCGCAGTCTTTTTTGACTTGTATTCAGACTAATACAAAATCAATGGTCTTCAATTTAAATTTAGCGCAGACACTTTCTCAACGCAATTATAAGTAAAATTAAAGAACTGGACGGAGGATAAAGGTACCCAATGGGGTCTCACCTCTTGCCGAAAGATCTAATGGGATGAGTTGATTTCTAGGCTAAGTCCTAAATTGATGTGCTAGAATTAATATTATTATTGAGTCTAAAATAGAAATAGTCAAGATCTCTGATTCCGTATGATACATCAATTAACAGCTTTAGATTTCTGTTAACTGTCTCAGCGGGAGCATTAGAGTAATTTCAACTGACCACTAAAAATATAATTATGGCGAATAAATAGTCAGCTTATTAGCAAATTAATAGGTTATTGGGGTATTATTTGTGAATACAAATAATATAGTTCAATTTTGGATGTAATATAGAAACTAGATCTCTAGATCTCAATATGACACTATTAAATAAAAACCTTAAATAATTTAAAAAATCACTTCATGAAAAAACATTTATATATTTTCATAGTCTTACTAAGTCCTTTATTTGTAATTAGTCAAAATGTAGATGTGGAGGGTGGATTTATAGTGGAGTCCATAGACGATTATTCAGAAATAATTAAGAATGTAGCAGACCCAATATCTGCGCAAGATAATTTAATAATTTATGATATCATACAACCAGAAGATGTTGATGTTTTGGATCTAGGTACAGCGGATAGTGATCTAGATGGGGCATTTCGGTATGGTGATTTTATAGAATTGACAAATGCGGGTAGTAGTCCGGGTTCCAGTAACCAGCTGTCCACGAAGTGTGGTACATTGGTAATGAACAATAATGGGACAGGTGAAGATAAAGTAGATGATTATGTAATTTATATCCAAGAAGCTACTGAGGCTGGCAATTTCTATTATGTAATAACTGAATCTGTACAACAAAGATTGGACGCTGGCGAGACGCCAATAGCAATCTATAACAGTGATAACAGTTTATTGGATTCACTATATGGCAAAACCTACCAAGGTGGGTTGATAGCGTATTTAAACACAATTACAGGCAGCGGCTTGGTTGCAGCATCTGTTGATCAGAGTACAGGAGCGGAGTGGGGTTGTTGGGGAACCTTTATGCAAGGTACAAGTTATGAGATAGATGCAGGTCAATCGAATACTACATCAATTGTTGATGATTGCGGAGAATCTGGAATAGCTGCGAAGCTATGTGATAATCTAGACTATGAAGGATATCAAGATTGGTTTTTACCATCAAAAGATGAATTATATGAGTTATATAATAACTTGAAATTAAATGATTTTGGTGGGTTTGATGCTGGTTGGTACTGGACTTCTACAGAGGATTCCGCCACCTTTGCTTGGAGTCAGGATTTTCTCGTTGGCAATCAGTACGCAAACGATAAGGTCGATGTCAACAATAATGTCCGTGCAGTTCGGGTTTTTTAATAGTGACGATGAATGTCAGCACGCTGCGATTAAGCTATCCTGACGATTTTTGGTCAGGATAGCTTAACAGTTTTATTACCGCGACATGTGCTGAACCTGTCGAAGTAAGCGGTCGATTATATGTTTTGCACTTGCAAGAGTCAATATTGAAGAAAGGATAAAAGTAAGTATAGTTATTGTGCGGTTAAGTAGGATGTTCTTTCTTGAGTATGTTTATGATATCATCAGTAATAATTAAGTATCAAAATATGATTTAGCCACTACATGACCATTTCGAAAGTTGATTATTTACTTACCAGTGAATTAATAAGCGTTCATCACGCTTAATGTGGTTAGTATGATTGTATTGTTTGCATACATACCCCGCTGATCAATTAAGATGTTATACCCGATTGCACTTGGAGGTTCCGTCTTAATAATGGTGCAGTATTTTTGATTTTTCAAACATAAAGGTGTCTTAATTTATTTACTGATTAGAGATACTTCAGAGAGTTGAATATTGGCATAAGAATTAGTATACTATTTATTAAGTATAAACCACTCAGTTACTTTAGAACAATTGACCTATCTTTGCATTTTACTTAAGGGCAATGGCGAATTCCATTGTTTTGAATTCAATAAATTCTTTTATGACTGACATTAGAAGACCTGCAACAGATTGGTTACCTATCACTAAAAAAGAGGTAGAGATGCACGGTTGGGGTGAACTCGATGTGATCTTGATCTCAGGAGATGCGTATGTTGATCATCCAGCTTTTGGGACAGCCGTCATTGCAAGAATAATCGAGAGTGAAGGCTTCAGAATTGCTATCGTGCCTCAACCTAACTGGCAAGATGATCTGAGGGATTTTAAGAAGATGGGAGAGCCAAGATTATTCTTCGGTGTTACTTCTGGTTGTATGGACACAATGGTCAATCATTATACGGCGGGGAGAAGAAAAAGATCCACGGATGCATATACACCAGGCGGAAAAGCTGGGTTTAGGCCAGATTATGCATGTGTAGCATATACTAAGATATTAAAAGAGCTCTATCCAGATGTGCCAGTATTACTTGGCGGTATTGAAGCCAGTTTAAGAAGGGTAACACATTATGATTATTGGGAAGATAAACTCTGGCCTAACATATTGTCAAAAAGTGGTGCTGATATGTTAGTCTACGGTATGGGAGAAATGCCTCTCCGAGCGATTATGCAGTTAGCGGATATTGGAGTTCCCCTTTCGTCCATGACTCATATACCCCAGACGGCTTTTTTAGTTCCTCGGGGAAGTGAATTGCCAGATGCAGAACTATGGAAGACACTCCAGTTAAATTCTCATGAAAAATGTATGAGAGATAAGGTTGCGTTTGCTGCCAACTTCAAACATGTAGAACAAGAGTCCAATAAAACTAAAGCAAACCGACTAACTCAAGATGTAGGAGATCACACACTAGTTATCAATCCTCCTTATCCGCCGATGACTGAGAAGCAGATCGATACGTCATTTGATTTGCCATATACTCGATTACCCCATCCTAAGTATCACAAGCGTGGTAAGTTGCCAGCATTTGAGATGATCAAGTTTTCTATCAATATGCATAGAGGCTGTTTTGGAGGATGTAGTTTCTGTACGATTTCAGCCCATCAAGGAAAATTCGTAAGTAGTAGATCTGAAACATCCATCATGAAAGAGGTAGATCTGGTCGTAAAAATGCCTGATTTTAAAGGATATATATCAGATATCGGTGGACCATCTGCCAATATGTACAAGATGAAAGGTAAGGTTGAATCAATCTGTGATAGATGTGTAGCACCTTCTTGCATTCACCCGGTAGTGTGCAGTAACCTAGATACGAGCCATAAGGCAATGACTGATCTTTATAGAAAAGTTGATTCTCATCCAGAAGTGAAAAAAGCATTCGTAAGTAGCGGTATCAGATACGATCTACTCACTAAAAGTTACAATAAGAATGGTGACGAAGAGGTAATGGAAGAATACATGGATCAACTCGTAAGTCGTCATGTGTCTGGTAGGCTCAAAGTAGCACCAGAGCATACATCAGATGATACGCTGAAGATCATGCGTAAGCCGAACTTTAAGCATTTTCATGAATTCAAAAAGAGTTATGAAAAGGCCAACGAAAGACATGGCTTGAATCAGCCTCTTATTCCATATTTTATATCTAGCCATCCTGGTTGTGAAGAAAAAGATATGGCCAATCTTGCGGCAGAGACTAAGGATATGGGATTCCGTTTAGAGCAGGTGCAGGACTTTACGCCCACGCCTATGACAGTGGCAACTATTATCTACTATACTGGCGTACATCCATATACACTTCGTCCTGTTTACACTGCCAAGTCAGCAAAACAAAAGCAAAATCAACATCTATATTTCTTCTGGTACAAAAGAGAAAATCACAAACTTATCCGAGAGAAACTTACAAATATGGGACGTGAGGATATGATCGAAAAGTTAGTCGGAGATCGTAAAAGAGCGAACAAAAAAGAGATTATTAAAAATCGTAAGGAGGATACTCGAGGTCTAAGGAAAGGGAAGAAGAGGAGAAGTTAGGACGAGGTTATATGATCAAAAGAGCTGGTTTGAATTTAAGGGTAATAAGGTTAATTACATTTTTCTTCCTGATAGGCTCAAGCTTGTTTTTATCATCATGTGAGAATTCTGAAGTTAATTACGATGATTTCATAGATGAAAATATTAAGGCTTATAGTTTAATCAAATATCGAGACTCCCTCTATTACAAGGAAATCAATGGATTAATTTATAAGAAGAAATTCTTGTCAATATTAGATTCACTTGTTCTGGATGAAGGAAGAATATTATATTCTATCGAAGTAGACCATAGCTACACAAATAATAATAGAGGTAAGAGAAAATTCCTTTTTTCCAATTCACAAGCAAAATCGGTATCATTTATTTATGATATAGATTATAAATTCATAAAAGAATCACCTGCTTTTTGCGAGGGACAGAGTGGAGGGACAATACATGATTTTATTAATTCATTAGGACTATTTGATGGAATCAATAATTTCTTAACTGTCAATCGGATAAATAATGAAAAGGTCATAAAAAATGTTTTATCGTTTGTTTTTGGAGAACAATTATCTTCTTTAAACCGAAATATTGAAGAATTAAATACGAAGAGTGTCAGTAGGTCTATTGATCTTCCAAAAGAAACAAATAAAAAATGGCTGATTGGAGATAGATTATCTTGCTGTTTAGAAGCTTTGAGGAATTCCGATAAATTAGAAAAATTAGAAAATAAACTATTATTCCCCACTAACCTGTTTGGAGTAGTTTCATGCGATATTAATCCAAAAAAAGAATCAAATAAAGTAGTATTTGGATATCACTATTTCGAATGCAATATTCCGCTTTATTAGACGAGCAGCTAAATTGAAGAGAAATGAGAATCATAAATTGTGAGACAAAGCTAAAGGAGAATTATTAAGATAATGAATCACTTACGATTGAACAAATTACCTTCTTAAAAACCTAATTATATCATTACATTGAGATAACTCTCAAAATGTATTTCAACAAACACTTCATTATATTTAACGATTTTATAAACCTATCCTTCGATTCTTAGTTTTACTTTGTGAATTATTAATGCATTAGTAAATAAAGTGAGATGAAAATTGGTATCGTTTGTTATCCTACCTATGGAGGAAGTGGAGTTGTGGCGACTGAGATAGGACTAGGCTTGGCGAAATTGGGTCATGAAGTACATTTTATTACTTATAAGCGACCAGCTAGATTGAACTCATTCAGCGCCAATGTGTATCTTCATGAGGTCAGTTCGTTTGATTATCCTCTGTTTGAATATACACCATATGAGACAGCTCTTGCTAGCAAGATGGTTGATGTGGTAAGATATGAGAATCTAGATATTCTTCATGTTCACTATGCTATCCCTCACGCAGCGGTCGCTTACATGGCGAAGCAGATATTAAAGACGCATGGCATTAATATTCCTATTGTTACAACGCTTCACGGTACTGATATTACTTTAGTAGGGTCGAACACTTCTTTTTTTCCAGTTGCTGAGTTTAGTATAAATGAGAGTGACGGAGTTACAACAGTTTCTAATCAATTAAAAAAACAAACAGAAGAAACATTTGATGTTAAAAAGGAAATCAAGGTGATATATAATTTTATCGATTTTGATAGATTCCGAAAGACAGATAAAGATCACTTCAAAAAAGCAATTGCACCTGATGGAGAAAAAATCATGGTGCACGTTTCTAACTTTAGAAAGGTAAAACGGGTAGATGACGTGATACATGTTTTTGCCAAAGTGCAAAAACAAATTTCATGCAAATTAATGTTGATTGGTGATGGTCCAGAGAGGCAAAAGATGGAAGAACTGTGCCGGGAATTAGGTTTGTGTAGCGAAATCAGATTTTTGGGTAAGCAGGATGCCGTTGAGGAATTGCTAGCGGTGGCAGACCTTTTCATATTACCATCAGAAAATGAATCTTTTGGACTAGCGGCTTTGGAGGCCATGGCATGTGAAGTTCCTGTCGTTTCTTCTAATGTAGGAGGTATCCCAGAAGTAAATATTGATGGAAAGACAGGATACTTATGCGATGTAGGTGATGTAGAAGGGATGGCTGCAAAAGCGATTTCTATTCTTGAAAATGAAGAAATACATCAAAAATTCCGAAAAGCCGCATTCGAACATGCTAAGACATTTGATATAGCTAATATTCTTCCTGTCTATGAAGAATACTATGAAGAGATCATAGCGAAGGTCAAGCTAACAGCTACTATATAATTTTTATCTATAATCTAATCATTTTGTAAGATGCTCTGCCACTGTTGTGTGGAAGAGATGTCCATTAGTGGGAAATAAATAGTAAGTCGTCGATTTAGTCCATTCTTTTTTTTTATTTTCTCTCATCTTACCGACGAAGCAACCATTCTACATCAATCAAACTTCGACTTCTACCTTTTATGAGGCTAGGGTTATGTTTGGTATTATCTCACTTACAAACTAAGATATATGAATGGCTTAACTCGATTTTTTCATTTCTGTGCTGGTATAGACCAATCCATCCTAAAAAGAACTCCAACGGACCAAAACAAATATGCAGGGATAGGAGCTACAGTATTTTTTACAGGAATATTTGCGGCTATTGCAGGTGGGTTCGCTTTATTTTCTGTTTTTAAATCAGAAACAATTGCAATACTATTTGGTATCCTTTGGGGACTTATGATTTTTAATCTTGATAGATATATTGTCATGAGTATCAAGAAAAAAGATAAGCCATGGAAAGAATTTGGAATGGCTCTTCCGAGATTAGTATTAGCTATTTTGATTGCCTTTGTAATTGCAAAGCCATTAGAACTTAAGTTGTTTCAAAGTGAGATCAGTTCAGAACTAGTCCTCATGGAACAAGAAAGATATAAGGAACAAGAAGACTTATTGCGCACAAGATTTCTACCAGAAATGGACAGAATGAATAATGAAATAACTGATTTGGAGACTCAAATTGAATTAAAAAGGGTTACAAGAGATCAATTAAGTCTGGCAGCTACTCAAGAAGCGGATGGTACAGGTGGTTCTGGTCATCGAAACCTTGGCCCTATCTATAAAACCAAAAAGAAAAATGCTGATCTAGCCCAACAAGAACTTGATAATACGATTGCATTTATCAATCCTCAGTTGGAAAATAGGAGAGTGGAACTCAGGAAGGTCGAAGCACAAATGAATAATACAAACGCGAATCTTGAGAAAGCTAGACTAGATGGATTTGCAGCACAGATGGATGCATTGGGTAGACTTGCAGATAAGAGTTCAACAATATTCTGGGCAAGTATTTTTATCACTTTATTGTTTATTGCAATTGAGACAGCTCCACTTTTCGTGAAGTTGATCTCAGAAAGAAGTCCATATGATTATAGATTAGATCAACATGAAACTATGGTAGCTAATAGTTATCAATCTTATGTAGGGAAGCTAAATTCAGCTATCCAAGATGATCTGCAGTTTGCAAAGGAGACTTCTCGGGCTCAAACCTTAGAAGCCCTAAATGCAGAGAAAGAACTTATAAAGAAAGTGATAGGGGCAGAATTGGACAAGGTAAAAGAAGGAGCATTAACTTGGGCTGAATACAAGAAAGTTGGGAGGTATTTCGGGTGATAGTTCCTAAGCTAGTAAATGTGGATGGTATAAAATGAGGAGTGAAAAATATTGTGAATGTGTATTAACTCAAATACTCATTCACTGTATTTTCTTCGAACCACTTTTGAGTTTCCTCTAAGGAAGCATTTCCTGAGGCAACATCCATAGTGAAATTAAAAATATTGGAATTTGTAAGAGCTTTTTTTAACCTCAGCCCATTCATATCTAGAAACAGAATGGCAGATTCAAGTCCTGTTCTTTTATTTCCATCAGAAAATATATGATTCCCTATTATATTGTACATATATAGACCAGCTTTGTCACTCATAGTTGGATAAAGAGGTTGGCCAAACATCTCACTTATGACGGCGTCTAATAGATAATCAAGATTCTCTTCGTGGAGGAAATTTAAGGGAGGGTTGAAATTCCCTCCATGCCTTTTTACTGTCAGTTTATTAAGAAATACTATTTTCTTTTTTGTTAAGTACTTTATCATGCTAGAGCCTTAAATACTTCATCATACTCTTGAAAATGCTTATTGACCATTTGTTCTATAATGATCATTTCTTCATCTGAGTCTTCTTCGATAGTTTCTGAGTATTTATCAACAACTTCTTGAAGGAACGATTTATCTAATTTTCTAGATTTCAATAGCTCAACAAAAAGAGCTTTTGCCTCACCTTCAGTAATGTTGTTTATATCTAGTTTAGTCGAAATAGTAATCATTTCTATTAAGTTATGTGAGCACTAATAACCATTAAAAGTACATTAAAAGTTTCAGCTTATATAGATTTGATTGTTCTTCTGGTTTTATCTGTCCAAAGAATTTGAGATAAGTCAATTAGTTCATTTGGATGCAAGTATCTATAATCTGCGCTACTCAACCACAATCTCATCCACAAACAACCAACATGCCGCTCCTGGAGCGGCATGCCAATGTGGATTATATTTCTGGCCTTCTATATCGACTTTGATGTATCTAGCTTGGGTTAAATCTCCGTGAAGAATATGATTTATAGTTTGCGCAGTAACTGGACCATCTTGAGTTCCGTAATTTTCATTGGCAAACTGTTGGAAATTTTTTCCATCCTTAGATGTCTTGATATTGATTCCTTTTGGCGGAAAAATATAAGATCTGTCATCGATCAATGAACCAACACTAACACTTTCTATCGTTTGTATTGCACCCAAATCAACTACAGTAGATGCATCACTTTCGTGAAATCCTAGCCATTTCCCATCTCCAAAGGATTCGCTACCTTTTGTGAAATCAATCAAAGTAGTTGGCCCATCTCCTGGATATTTTTCACTTGGAGTCGTAGACAGAGAAATATCTACAGGCTTGTATTTGGCTCTTACAAAAGAGTTTTTAGTCGTATCCGAGTTGGACCATCCATCTTGATGTAGGTATGCAGAAATTTCAGATGATTTTGTGATTTTGAATGGATTAGAATATTCATTAGTAGAAACCCCATCATTGGAGTTAACGGAATATGTAATCTTAGCTCTTGGGTTACTAGTAATGAGAGAAATCAAAAGAGAATCTTTGAACAGCTCTGTATCGGCATTTATAATTGGTCCTGCCAGTTTGGGAGTGCCAAATATAGATTGATCCACGCCTAAGTCAATATTTAAAGTGGTGTTATCTTTTGCCCAGATTTTAGCTTTACTTTTATCTATACTTGTTTGCCATAAGTATACTTTTTCTAAGCTTTTTATATTAGCTAAGTAGTCTAGACTTTTATTACCAATTTGTGTTTTATAGAGATTAAGATTTGCTAATTTGGTAAGGTGTTGTAAGTTGTCAATAGCCTTATTACTAATATTACAGCCACTCAGGTTTAGTTTTTTGAGATTCTTAAACTGGTTTAGTAACTTAATATCTCGGTCTGAAATGTCAGTATTGGACAAATCGATTTCAATTACATTTTGAGCAATCCTTTTAAGCTTTTTGAGAGATGATTTTACACTTGTTTTATTGTTAAATGATACATCTATCCATGGCGTATTCGCAGATATAGGATTTGCAATTATACCTGATTGGTATAAGTCAAAAATAGTTTTCTGTGATATTTTTTCTATCCCTTCAAATTCGTCACCTTCTAATGATTTGAGATACAGGGATACTTTTGGGGTTGGGAATAATTCTTTAACAAGATGGTCGTAGTTCTTCATTCCCATTATCCACCATTCTAGGAAGTCCTTCTCTTCTATAGATAGCTGTAGTTTACCGTCTGGTGGCATATGTTCTTCATCCTCTTTTGGTAGGTGGACTCTTTGTAAGAAATAACTTTCCAAAGGGAACCCAGCTTTTAGTACTTCGCCATTTTCTCCACCTTTTTGCCACCCTTGTAAGTTGTGAAACTGTAAATCACCTTTTGATTTTTCAGGATTGTGACAGCCGATACATTTGCGATCAAAGATTGGCATCACTATATCATTAAAAATGTGAGCCTCTTGTATATTGGTAACTGTCTTGGTTTCTTTTTTCTCAATCCTCTTTGTAAGGAAGCCTTTGCCATGCGTGAGCGATCCCCCATAATGACCAGTTGCAGCTAGCAGTATCATAAACGCAGTAAAAATGAGACCAAATAATAGCTTAGACAATCCTAAACGATACACCACAAGCAAAATTATGCTACCTACAGCAGTGCTAATTCCAAGATATTTATGCCAGTCCAATAATTCCTGATCATATCCTCCTTGTTCAGCAAGTACCCAACCAGAGCATGCACTAAATATAGCTGATATGCATCCTAAGACAAGTGCAAATTTAAGATCAGTAGGGGGTGATTTTTTTTTCAACAAGTCATATGACCACTGTAAATATGCATAAACCAATATACCAATTGGAAGATGCAAAAGCAACGGGTGAAACCTACCAATAAAATCTATAAATAAAATCATCTATAGTAATAATATTTCGTCAACAAATAACCAAGGCTTTAGTCCTTTCCCAGGATGCCAATCAGGGATCGAAAGCATGTTGTAAACTGTAATATCTATCTTGTTAGGATATCTTGGAGGTGTAGTTATTTTTAAGTAATTCATCTGTTTCTCTGATTGTATAGCGCAATCAGATATTGATAATTCATGATTTTCTTTTGTTCCATCTTCGAAATGATATGTAAGACTTACACGCCTGGGAGCGAATATCCATGAATTATGGTCTATCATTGAGGATACAACGGCTCCATTTATCACTTCTCCTTCTTCTAAAGTAAATGAAAATCGGACTATGCTGTCTTGGTAACCATACCATGCGTCGCTACTGAAATTCCAATCTCCTTTTTTATGGTTTGTTAGTACATCAATACCTGAGTTGTAATTTTCATCGACATCATTGGACTTTAATCCTATCCAATTTACAGTGCGGGCTTCAAATGTTTCTACAGTTACAGTTTTACTAGATAGGATTCCTTTTTGAAAAGCTTTGAATTTATAGGTTCCTGACTCAGAAACTTTAAGATTATTTTTAATTATAGCACTCTTTTGAGTTGGTTCAGAATTATCATTTGTATATCGAATTTCTACATTTTGATCTGCATCATCGACTCTTATCAATGTTCTAATATCAAAAAAAACCTCATCCACAGTTATGGAAGGTGCAGATAGGGTAGTATTTGATTTTTGCAAATAAATTGACTTCTGAGTTGTTTTGTTACAGCCCCAAAATGCAAGTACTATTATGACATTGAAATACCTCATTCTCGGATCAATTTCATGGGATAAACCTGACCTGCATTCCATTGTGGTACATAGAGATTCTCATCATCATCCACACATACATCATGAGGATGTTTGAAAACCTGATATGCTTGAGTCATTTTTTTGAGTTTAGATCCCTCATATCTAGGAACTCCGCCACCTGGAGCGGAGACGAGTTTATTATCCTTGTCTAATATCGAAATAAAACCTGTATTATCTCCTTTGTCTCCAGACCAAATTGTAGCTAAGAAGATATTCTCTCCATGAATGACAGGACGACAAATGTATGCTCCCGGTAATTCTATCGTCGACTCATATTCACCTGCTGTAGAGAAATATTTAAGTTGATTTTTCTCTCTTGCTGTAACTAAGATACGTGGGGTACCACTTCGTTCATCGATTGCAACTCCATGGCAGTTATGAAATTGATCATCTTCTTTTCCTGGCCCTCCAAATCTTGATTTTAAATGCCCCTTTTGATCGTATACATAGATGTATTGACTGCCATAACCATCTGCAATATAGATGTCACCATTTTCGGAGATTGCCGTTTCAGTGGGTACGAAGTTTAATTTATTGTCTTCGATATCAAACTCTCGTGGGCTGTTTATCTTTAATATCTCCCTGCCGTTCATAGTCGTTTTTACAACAAATGACTTTTCTGTATCTGTTATATATAGAAAGTCTTCTCCGCCCTCATTTTTGATAGTCAAACCATGCGCTCCGGGATATTTATTGCCCCAAGTTTCTATCAGTTTGCCATCTTTGCTATAGATTATGACGTTGTTTTTGATGTTGTTGGTCAACAGAATAATTCGTCCCTTTGAATCTTGCACCATTTCATGACAATCGCTAACAGGATTTGTAAGTTTATCTAGTGTTCCCCAATCTGAAATTACTTTATACTTGAATTCACCATGGCCAATAATAAGGTCATCCTCTATCTGGATATTACCTGATAGATAGAGGGAACTAGTTGTTAAAAGAGTTGATTTTATGAAAGATCTACGGTCGATGGCCTATATTTTTTATTGTTAAATTTTAATTATGTTATTATACCTCTTACTACTTCACCACTCACATCCGTCAATCTAAATCTTCTACCTTGATATTTATAAGTAAATTTCTCATGGTCAATTCCTAACTGATGAAGAAGTGTTGCTTGAAAGTCATGAACATGGACAGGGTCTTCAGTTATATTATATCCGAAGTCATCAGTCTCACCATAAGATATTCCAGGTTTGATGCCACCACCTGCCATCCAAATAGAAAAACTTCTCGGATGATGGTCTCGACCATAATTAGTATCAGTTAGTATTCCTTGAGAATAATTTGTCCTGCCAAACTCTCCACCCCAAACTACGAGCGTATCATCAAGCATTCCTCTTTGCTTGAGGTCCATGACTAAGGCCGATGAGGCTTGATCGACATCATGGGCTTGATTTTTCACAGCATTAGGTAGGTTATCATGATGGTCCCATCCCATGTGATATAACTGGATATAACGGACACCTTTTTCGGCTAGTCTTCTTGCTAATAATGCATTGGAAGCATATGTGCCTGGCTGCATAGATTGTGCACCATACATCTTATATATATGATCAGGTTCTCCTGAAGTATCCATGATTTCTGGCACCGAAGTTTGCATTCTATATGCCATCTCGTATTGAGATATTCGGCTAGCTATTTCTGGATCGCCAAATTCTTCCATATGCATATGGTTGAGTTCAGAGATGTTATCTAGCATGTTCCTTCTTGATTGTTTTGACATTCCTTCTGGATCTTGCAAGAATAGAACAGGGTCCTTAGCTGATCTGAATTGTACACCTTGGTGGAGTGAATGTAAAAATCCATTTCCCCATAGTCTAGAATACAATGGTTGACCAAACCTTCTTCCTGTTCCTCTAGATAGTAGCACGGTGAAAGTAGGTAGATTTTCATTCATACTTCCCAATCCATAACTTAACCAAGAACCAATGCATGGCCTACCTGGTTGCTGAGATCCTGTTTGGAAAAACGTTATTGCAGGATCATGATTTATTGCATCGGTATGCATTGATTTGATCACACATATTTCATCTGCGATCTTGGAAGTATATGGGAGTAATTCACTCATCCAAGTACCACTTTTACCATGCTGCGAAAACTTAAATTGAGATCCAACCAATGGAAACGAATCTTGTCCGGAAGACATTCCCGTCAATCTTTGCCCATTTCTTATGCTTTCTGGGAGATCCTCACCTCTCATTTTGTCGAGAAGCGGTTTGTAGTCAAAAAGTTCATATTGAGATGGACCGCCACTTTGGAATAAGTAGATTACTCTCTTAGCTTTAGGAGCAAAGTGTAATTTGCCCTGTCCTAGAGCGGCATTTATTTTATTGGATATTGCTTTTGCTGGATCGGTTGTACCACCAATATTGCATCCATAACCAAGTAGTGAAGTCAATGCCGCACCACCTATTCCAAGAGCCGTCTTCGATAAGAATGCCCTCCGATTCATATTCATTTGTCGTTTTTCAATCTCATTCATTATGATCGGGTTATAGATTCGTCAAGATTGTAGATCACATTGGCTACCATAGCATAAGCTGCCATCTCTGTGATGGGTAATAGATCCCTTTTAGGAGAATCACCAATCGAAAGATAAGCTTTTGCATCATTGGGAGTATTTTTAAATTTATTTTTCTCGGCCCTTAAGTAGGCAAGCATATTTTCTAACTCTTTGTCGTTTGGTTTTCTGCTGGTCACACTTTGGAACATATATGTAATTCGTAGACCTTCGTCTTCAATCTTTTGAACTGCCTGATAGGCTAAATTTCTAGCCGCTTCTATCACTTGTGGGCTATTCATCATAACCAATGCCTGCAACGGGGTAGAGGTAGTTTCTCTACTTACCATACAAAAATCTCTTGTCACAGCATCAAAAGTCATCATATCAGGTGGTGGTACAGTTCGTTTCCAAAAAGTATATAAGCTTCTCCTGTATTGTTTGTCGCCTTTGTCAATTTTATATCCAAAATTTGCTCCACCTCCACCACCTACTACTTCTTTCCACAGACCTTCTGGTTGATATGGTTTTACAGATGGTCCACCAACTTGATTGACCAATAATCCACTAGATTCTAATATCAAATCTCGTATTTTTTCTGCGGAGAGTCTTACCCTTGACCCTCTTGCGTATAGCATGTTTTCTAAATCAGTATTTAGCTGAGTAGGTGTTGTCTTGGATGATTGTTGATAGGTGTTAGACATTACAATGTATTTCAACATAGCTTTCATATCCCAGCCTTCATTCATGAATTTGAATGCGAGATGGTCCAAAAGCTGAGGGTGGCTTGGGAGAGATCCTTGTGCACCGAAATCGTCAGGAGTACTTACGAGTCCTTTTCCAAAACACATCATCCAAAGTCTATTGACCATAACGCGTGATGTAAGAGGATTTTCTTTATTAAATAGCCATTTGGATAGTCCTTTTCTATTTTTTTGGTATCCGTCAAAGGGTAATATCGATTCAGGTGTAGTAGGTGTTACTTCGTCAGTTGGATGATCGTATGCACCTCTTGATAGAATATATGACTTTCGCAATTTTGGGTCCTCTTTCATAACCATTAGCTCTATCTTCTCTAATGTGTCAAGGTTTTGAATGAAAGTCAATTGAGACTCTATTTCTTCTTTAGTAATTGTGATGTAAGGTTCTGGTGTGACTCCATATTCTTCAATCAATCCCTTTTCTGGTACATTATTGAAAAACGAATAGAGACTATAGTATTCTTTCTGCGATATCGGGTCGTATTTGTGATCGTGACATTTAGCACATTCTACAGTCAATCCAATGAAGGCTTTACCGAAAGTCATAGTTCTATCGCTCACATATTCTACTCGATATTCTTCAGGAATGACACCACCTTCTTGAGTGATTTTATGATTTCTGTTGAATCCTGTAGCGATGAGTTGTTCACGGGTTGGGTTTGGAAGTAAATCTCCTGCCAATTGCCATTCTACAAACTGATCATAAGGCATATTCATTTTGAATGCATGGATCACCCAATCCCTCCATGGCCACATGGTTCTTTCTAAGTCATCTTGATATCCATGAGTATCCGCATATCTGGCTACATCTAGCCAGAGGCCTGTCATGTTTTCGGCATAAGCGTCTGATTTAAGGTATTTGTCAACAGCGGTTTCATATGCATTATTGCTACTCTCATTTACAAATGATTCTATATCTTCGATAGATGGTGGCAGTCCTGTCAAATCAAATGATATTCTTCTTATCAGATTCTCTTTCTCTGCCTTATGAGAAGGTTGATTGTCATTATTTTCAATTTGTGATAATATGAAATTGTCAATATCGTTACTTACAAAATCTGAATTTTCAACGGCGGGTGGTGATGGATTTGATACCTGATTGAATGCCCAATGTTGCTCCCATTTTGCGCCTTGTTCAATCCATCGTTTGAGGATTTCTTTCTCATAATCTTCTAGCACAAGGTTGGATGCAGGAGGAGGCATCTTTTGGGACTCATCATCACTGAATATCTTACCTATAAGAGTACTATTCTCTAAATCTCCAGGGAAGATTGCATAATGATCTTTTTTATCACCCAAAGCTATAATTGCATCTTCTCTAGATTTAAATGAAAGACCAGCTTCTATCTTTGCCTTATCTGGACCATGGCATTTAAAACAGCGGTCTGAAAGTATAGGTCTTACATGATAGTTGAAAGAGATTGTTTCTGGGATCGGATTTGACTGCACTATATCGTCACTTGCTAGTATATTCGTTTGTTCTTTTTTACATCCAAATGCAAAAAGCAGGACTAATATAAAAGTAGAGGCTATACCAAATCTCATTAGGTTCAAATTGTAGTCAAAATTAGCTTTCAATAGGTTAGTGTATTCGATCTAGCTAAATTACGATTACTGACGACTCTTTAAAAGTTATTGACTTATTTTTGTTTTTTGTTTTTAGATTTTGATTCTGAATGAGCAAACGACACTTTTGGTATTGATGGATGGTCTTGGTTTTTATTTAAAACAGTAAATTCCTCAAAATTTCAAATCTTGAGGAATTTACTGTTTATTGACTAATTACGCTGACGTGTTTCCCGTATTTGATTTCATAGCTGATTCTATATTTCTTTAGATCAGATGATTTTAGATTGTCTTTCCATTTCAAATATCCAGAATCTTCTTCATATTTTGCATTTGATATCTCTAAGACTTTTACTTTTATATCCTCATCAGTACTTATCGGTACTTGGTCCATTACAATTATATCGATCGATTTGTTTTTGTTGTTTTTGATCTCGATATCAAATGTGTGAAGCTCTTTAGTTTTGTTCTTGAAGAATGACTTCTTATTATATTCTTTGACAGGATTTCGCTCTACATTCACTCCAATATCTTCCCCTAATGAAAGCCAAAGGGTGTCACTACTTTCAGCAATATCAATCTTACTTACTCCAGTATATTGACCACTAAGAAACAGATTAACATTTCCAGAAAATAAGTTATAGTTTTTCCATTCTGGGATGCTCACATTTAAATATGCTACAGGTTCAATAGATGGATATATCAAATAATTGAATTCGAAGGGGATGTCGCTTGACTTCAGAAGTACATCATATTCTTCACCATTTGAAGGTATAGTGTATGGGCTCAATATTTCAAAGCTGCTTACATTAAGTGATTGTTGTTCTTTAATTGAGATGGATTTTCTTTTTGGAGCTTGTTTTTCTTTTAGAAAATCTTCTACCTCTTCTTTGCTTGAACCTGCTAAAGTAGCTACGATTTCAGCCAGGAATTGACCTTCACTTAAAGTTATACTGACTACAGATAGTCCAGTAACCTCCACTTCTTGCGTTTCGTACCCAGTATAAGATACTACAATTGTAGACCGGTTTCGAGTACTTAATCTGAAGCTTCCATCGATATCTGTAATTGTACCAGTATTTATTCCTTTTACAGCAACATTTGCTCCAATCAATGCTTCGCCATTTACATCTTTAACCACTCCACGAATAATACCCGCAATAGAATTATTATTTGAATATTGACCATTTTTCCTATGATTAACATTCTGTAATCGATACGGATTCATGCTTGGAGGCGTAATTCTTTTTTGGGGATTTCTATTCGAGAGTGTCAACTTCACATCAGTCCAATCTTCTCCTGTAGACTGAGATACATAGGCTTTATGATCTAAGACATTTTTCGATTCATCATTTCCAACTCTTAGATCATAAAAAGTATACCAAGTCGCACTGGCTGTGAAATAAGAAAGTGTCAATGAACGATCTCCTGATATAGGTTTCTCTACTTTGATTATCGCTCTATGATTATTGAAGGTCTCTACGTTTTGATCAACGAGATCTATGTTTAAAGCATAAATCTTGTTATTTAGTCGTTGAATATTCAGTTTTATATCAAGCTGTTCTATTTTTAGTGTCCTCAGTTTTGATTTATATAGTTCCGATGCCTTTGATATTTGATCGATGTTGACTCCTTGATCTGTATTGAAGTCTTTATTTGATTCGATGACACTTATTTCATGAATGAGACTTGAGGCTATCGTATTTTGATATTGAATCGAATCGCTTAATTTGTTGATTTTATTTTGAATATATTCATATTCGGCAGGCAGTTCAGATTTTTCTTGTTTCATATCATATTTTACAGAGACTATTTTGATTCCATTTCCACTATTAACCTGAAGTGATTTGGAATTGATATCCTGTGGCAGTGAATCAATAATAACGACACCGGCTGCTATTACCTTCTCTGTAGCTATAGATCGAGTAACCATGGCACCTCGTTCATAGATGACTACATCTGTAATTTCTGAAGTAGGGCTGTAAGTAGTTTGTGCATTTGAAAAGAATGGCATAAAGCATGATATCACAACAAAGGCGTAAGTATTCGTTTTCATAAGGAATGGATTTAGTGATTAATCTAAGTTTCCTTATTTGGATGCATAATTTACTCGAATTGCATAATGGATTAAAATAATTTCCAATTTGGATTTCGGTTTGCCCTAGCCATGAAATGTTTCTCCTCCTTCTGGAGGAGGAGAAAGGAGAAGGAAGTTGTCGCTTGTCTAGGCTTGGACTCTTTTTGAGTTAGAGATTGAGATGTGTTCTTCCTCTTCGTTAATTGCCTAGTCTCATTGCTATTGGGTTAAAGTAGTGAGCGTTCTGTAATCTTGAGCGCAGTCGAAGGAATGAACGAATCCCTATATCTCTCCAAAGAAGGACATGTAATTCATGACTCAGGCGGATTTTGAAATGAGACTATAGCCATAAAAAACGGATACAAAAAACACACCCTCACCAAACTTAATTGATGAGGGTGAAAAATCTTCTCGATTATATATCTAAACTACACTTGCAAATTAGCATAGTGCGCATTTTCTTCTATAAATTGCCTTCTCGGAGGTACTTCGTCTCCCATTAGCATTGAAAACACACTATCTGCGTCAGCTTCGTCTTCAATCGTAACTTGTCTGAGTATTCTTGTATCAGGATCCATGGTTGTTTCCCATAATTGATCTGCATTCATCTCTCCAAGTCCTTTATATCTTTGTGTCTTGATCGATGTTTCTTCAGCTCCACCAAATTGTGAGATGGCGTCTGCTCTTTCTTCATCATTCCAACAGTAAACCGATTTCTTACCTTTTTTTACTTGGTATAAGGGTGGTGCTGCAATATAGATGTATCCACCTTCCACAAGAGGTTTCATATATCTAAAGAAAAATGTCAAGATCAATGTTACGATATGACTACCATCGACATCGGCATCACACATGATGACTATCTTGTGGTATCTCAATTTCTCAATATTCAATATCCTTTCTCCTTCTTTCTCTTCTATTCTTACACCAAGAGCGGTAAACATGTTCTTGATCTCCTCATTTTCATATATTCTATGTTCCATTGCTTTCTCCACATTCAGAATCTTACCTCTTAATGGAAGAATCGCTTGGAAGTGTCTATCTCTACCCTGTTTCGCTGTACCACCGGCACTATCTCCCTCTACTAAGAAGATTTCTGAGATATTAGGATCTTTAGAACTGCAATCAGAGAGCTTTCCTGGAAGACCTCCTCCTGCAAGAACATTCTTCCGTTGAACAGATTCTCTTGCTTTTCTAGCGGCGTGTCTTGCCATGGCAGCGATAATCACCTTATCAATGATTTTCTTAGCTTCTCCTTGATTCTCTTCTAGATAGTATTTGAGTACTTCACCCATTTTCTGAGATACAATGGCAGTAACTTCAGAGTTACCCAGCTCACCTTTTGTCTGACCTTTGAATTGTGGCTCAGGTACCTTTACAGAAACTACAGCTGTCAATCCTTCACGAAAATCTTCACCAGTGATTGAGATTTTTGCTTTTTCCAGCTTAGAAAGAAGACCATTGTCATCCGCATATTTCTTGAACTCTCTTGTGACAGCTCTACGGAATCCATTTACGTGGGTACCACCCTCACGAGTGTTGATATTATTTACATAAGAATGGATGTGTTCTTGGTAGCTCGTATTGTATTGCATCGCAACTTCTACCTCTACATTTTCTTTATCATCTCTTCCGATTACATGGATTGGCGTTGATAAGATTGATGGTCTAGCTGCATCTAAGTGCAAAACGAATTCTTTAAGCCCACCTTCTGAGTGGAACGTCTCAGTTTTATAAGAGCCATCTTTATTGGTCTCTCTCTCATCAGTCATAATGATCGTAAGACCCATATTAAGATATGAAAGTTCTTTAGCTCTTTTTGCTAATGTTTCATAATTATATTCGAGTTCTTCGAAGATCGTATTATCTGGGAGGAACGTTACATTGGTCCCATTGACATCTGTTGTGCCGATCTCACGAACATCATATTGCGGGATCCCTTCTTTGTATTCTTGCTCGAATACCTTTCCGTCTCTGTGGACCTCCACTCTCATGTCCATTGATAGTGCATTCACACATGAGACACCTACACCGTGAAGTCCACCAGATACTTTGTAAGTATCTTTATCAAACTTACCTCCGGCGTGTAGCACAGTCATCACGACCTCAAGGGCTGACTTCTGTAGCTTCTCGTGAATACCAGTAGGGATGCCTCTACCATTATCTTTTACTGTGATGCTATTGTTCTCGTGGATGTTGAGATAGATCATGTCACAATGACCAGCTAAGTGCTCATCTATCGAGTTATCTACTACTTCCCATACCAAGTGATGCAGACCTTTGGTGTCTGTACTTCCAATGTACATTCCTGGTCTAAGTCTTACCGCCTCAAGACCTTCGAGGGCAGTTATATTGGACGCATCATAGTTGCTTTTATTGTCGCTCATATTGTAATTATATGTAATAATATTTTTAGCCCTACAAAGATAGCAAAATATAGGGTAAAAATGGGTTTATTTTATGGTGAAATTGTTGCATGAAATCTAACTTGTAATCTCTTGGGAAGTGCCTTAGAACAATGAGAGATTGGCGAGTAACTGAGTTTTTTTTTGTTATTAATCTTATATCTGATAACCGAGATTAACTTGAAAAATTCCACTTGAATTAGATATAGAACTACCTAAAATATCGTTTTTTAAATTTATTGAACCACTTATTAAATAATTGCCTTTTTGAAGTAATAAGCCTGATTGTAAAGTCATTGATTCATTCTGAATTCCAAGATCTATGAATGGTTTAATAAAACTGTTTATTAAAATATATTGTCTAACTCCAAATGAAATATTAGCTTGTATTTTACGAAAAATGCCATTTTTACTAGCATCATCACTGCTTGGATTGCGCATGAAATTTAGATATCCCGTGGTCAACATTCCCTTATAATTTATGCCTAATTCATATCCTATCTGCGGTGCAATTACTGATTCATTTGTTAAGTTATTTCGAATTCCAACACCACCAACATACAGTCTTTTAGCCACTAATGGGGTGAAAAAGCTAGAAGGGTTATTAGTTGGGAAATTCAAATTGAGTCGTCTAATTACTTTTTTTATCGATGCTTCTCGTAGTTTTAGATTGTTTGACACAGTAATAGAAGGCCCCAAGTGGTTTTGAATTATGGTTAAGTACTTGCTATTTACTAAAAAACTCCCCTCCTCTTGCAAGAATCTATACATTGTGTCAACCATTGCAACTTTAATGTTTTCTCTCGTGTAGTAGAGTTTTTCGAGCGGTTTATTTGTGCTTTGAATAAAAAAGACTTTATCCTTGAAAGCAAAAAAGTTGACTTTCCCTTCTTCGATTTGTCTTAATAAATAGTAATCATGCTTATTGTTGATAACAATTTTTTTCGAAACATACTTTTGTTGATTGTCGATTTTTATGAAATCAATTTCGTTTGCATTGTATACATATGACTCCTTTTCAATGAATATTTCTACCCAGGTTCTATCTATAGAAAACGTTATTTTTTCAAAAATCTTATATTCTCCTGATGCTAGATTTAAGACTTTTTGACCATTTGCAATAGGGGCGAAAAGAACGATAAATGACAATAGAAAAAAGGATAGCGAAAGCCTATTCATAGTATAAATAAGAGTTTGATATAACATCAAGGAAATAACTGGTTTTAGTAATTCTTGTGGTAGCTTGTCTATATATATTAGTCAAGTTTCTCAAATATAGTAGAATAAGAGTTTAAAACCTAAAGTAATTCGATGAAATTATTTTTTTCGAGAATATATGATGATGAAATAATTGACGCAGTGAAGCTTTATTTAAGAGTGGTAATATGCTAACAGCTTTTTTGATAAAAGTGCTATTAGAGATTAAGATTGTTAATACCCTTTTGAACTATCACTGATATTTCTAAATTTGTAGTAAATATGAAATTAAATATTCGAAACGAATCTGAACTTGACAAACTAGTGGATGCATTTTTAAAGGTGTCACATGGAGAGAAAATAGCATTCCTCTACGGTGACTTAGGTGCGGGAAAAACAACTTTTATAAAACGCTTAGTAGAAAGATTAGGGTCGACAGATGAAACTTCAAGTCCGACCTATTCGCTTGTGAATGAATATGATATCACTGTAGGGAAACTATACCATATAGACCTGTATCGACTCAATGACGAACAAGAAGCACTCGAAATAGGAATCGAAGATTATCTCTATTCTGGTCATTATTGTATGGTAGAGTGGCCACAGGTTATTGAAAAATTAGTGGATAGAGCGGTGGAAATCAAAATAACGACCAATGAAGATGAATCTCGTTCTGTAGAAATAGAACTCGTAAATTATTAGACGTGGGTATTTGATGCTAGATTTGTACTCGCAATAAAGCGTTTATGACACAAGAACTAAACCGTATTAATAAATGAGTCCTTCATCTCCAGTAAGTTTTTCTAAGTTTTTTACGGAATCTCAGTTTGAGACACAAGAAGAACGCCTTGCTGTTGGCGAACGGTCAAAGAGTGTAACCATAGGTGTACCTAAAGAAGATCACGAAAAGGAAAACAGGGTGTCTATCGTACCCAATTCGATTCGTACTTTAGTGGGGTTTGGACATAGAGTAGTTGTAGAGTCAGGAGCTGGCGATCATTCTAATTTTAGCAATCATGATTTCTCAGAAGCGGGCGCGCAGATTAGTCATAGTGCTGAGGAAGTATTCAAATCTGATATAGTTGTAAAAATCGCTCCGGCTACTTTATCTGAAATAGATATGATGCATCAGGATAAGATCATCATTTCACCATTGCAATTGCCTTCTCTAAATCAAGAATACTTTCTAAAAATAAAAGAAAAAAAAATCACCGCACTTGCTATGGAATACATGCAGTCGGAAGATGGTAGCTTCCCGATTGTAAGAATCATGAGTGAAATGGCAGGGGTTGTAGCACTGCAAACCGCGGCGGAATATCTTAATAATACTAATGGAGGGCGTGGAGTTATGCTCGGTGGAGTAAGCGGAGTGCCACCAGCGAAGGTTGTCATTCTTGGAGCGGGTGTAGTAGGAGAGTTTGCTACAAAAGCTGCAGTTAGTCTAGGTGCATCTGTAAGGATTTTTGACAACGACATAACCAAACTGATGAGATTGCAATCCGCTGTTGGTAGGCAACTTCATACATCAGCGATCAATCCTGTATATCTCGGGTATCAATTAATGAGTGCGGATGTAGTAATAGGAGCGATGCATTCTAAACATGGTCGCACACCGATTTTAGTTACAGAAGAAATGGTGTCGAAGATGAAAGAAGGTGCTGTTATCATAGATGTGAGTATTGATCAAGGTGGATGCATAGAGACATCGGAGGTGACTTCTCACAAGGATCCTATATTTACGAAGCATGGTGTTATACATTATTGTGTTCCGAATATTGCATCAAAAGTAAGCCGGACGGCATCAGTGGCAGTGAGTAATATCATCACTCCATTACTAATAAAAGCAGGCAACAATATCAATATTGAAGAGTTGTTATACAGTAAAGCTGGAATCAGAAACGGATGCTATGCTTACAAGGGCTGCATTACCAATGAATATATAGGCAGAAGATTTGGGATGAAATACACGGATCTTGATTTACTACTAACAAGCAAAATGTAAAATTTGAAGTCAACAGCAAAACTGATATCATTAATTTTTCATCCTCTTTTTATTATTGGATATGTGCTTATAGTGCTTCTTGTGATGAATCCTTATATGTTCATAGTGAATGATGAGAAAGCCGAATTCTTATTGATTTTCAATGTATTTATGTTGACAGTATTCTTTCCTATGTTTTCTATTTTTCTGATGAAAATGTTGGACTTTATCAAGTCCTATGAGATGGAAGATAAGACTGAGCGTATTGGTCCATTGATCGCTACAGGAGTATTTTATCTATGGATGTTTGTCAACTTTAAGGACAATTCTACCATTCCTGTTTCTTTTAGTTCTTTTGTATTAGGATCTACCATTGGTCTATTTATGGCACTGATGCTCAATAGTTTTACGAAAATTAGCCTTCACACAATTGGAGCTGGTGGATTGGTAAGTGGTCTTTTATTTATCAAATACTTATACAGTTACGAGACATTTTTTGTCAACCTTCCATTCGGATCATTCCATGTAAGCACAACTTTCGTAATTATTATTGCAATGATCATAGCTGGATTAGTAGGAACTAGTAGACTGTTGCTTAAAGCACACGATGAATTTGATGTTTATGGAGGTTATCTAGTTGGCATATTTTCCATGATAGTAGCTTTCAGAATCATGGGGTGATAGGGGGTATTACGAATGAAGAATTATATAATTGCTAAAAAGAAACTCTGCGAACTCTGCGCCTCTGCACGAAAAGAAAGATAGCAAATGAAACATAATTTCCTCCTCACAATCCTCCTCACAATCCTCCACTCCTTAACTATTTCGCTTGGCTACAGTTAAAGCCCATGGGTATATAATGGAGGTCACGGGTACCGCCACATTTCTTTGGGTATACTACCTTCCTACGCTCAAGTATTCGAAGGCAACCTCAATAATCTTGTGGATTTAGAAGGGCAATTATCTGAATTTAGCATTCAGTCTTATACGGATATAGGATTAGGCAAAAAGTTTGGAGCTATAATTTCTCTTCCTTTTAATATGGTAAAATCATCGCTTGATGCGCCAACATCTTCGGGTAGAGTAGGACGGAGTCTAGCTGGTTTTGGAAACGCGGAGATAGTATTGAAATATAACTTTATTGACAAAAATGTGCTAGTTTCTGGCGAGGTATCATTAAGTCTACCCTTAGGATCAAGAGACTTAGCATCTGGAATACAAATTGCATATGATGCAACAGCGATTACTCCATGCTTAAGTGTAGGGAAAGGACTAGGTGAGTCCTATGTCTATGGGTGTCTAGGTCATGAATTTACCAATAATGATTACAATGATAATCTAAGGTTTGGGGCAGAATACGGGAACAAATTCTTCTCAAAATTATGGACAATAGCTTCATTCAATATGAAAGAACCAACTCGGAAAACTGAGAAAAAACTAGACAGCAGAATAGAAGAAATTCGACTCTATGTCAATAATCAATATTATAATAGCTTGTTGTTCAGGTTGATATATAAAATCAATGAAAAGATAGGTGTCAATGGCTCTGTAAACCTTATCAGTGTAAGAGCTAATAATTTGCCTTTTTAAGCCCCATTTTCATTGGGTGGATATATTAAGTGGTAAGTACTGCTTCAGTCAATCGTTGAGCCGCAGGATTGGTGAGTGGCTGAAGTTTCAAATTCAAGTTTCAAATTCAGTTGCAATAATCACCTAAATTCTTGACAGGTTTAGTTTTTTGATTCTATTCTTCGAATGTTGACCACTCGCCGATCTTCCTTCGTCAGCTCAACGATTAGTCAACGAGTAACTACACATGAAAGAACCTCTGTATTGTCCTGAAATAGGTTGACACCAAAAGTCAACAAATTATGTTAAAAGAATGCAAGAGAGTCCTTAGTCAAAAGCGATATGATGAAGGATTAAAAAGGAAGATTGCTCAA
>JBLHWH010000058.1:0-32660 GCA_047628935.1 Halioglobus sp.
GTTTGTCATCATTTCGAAATCTTGATTGACCACTGCACAACCATTCGTATAGAAGAGAAAGTTTCCTTCTTTATCACATATAGATGCGTTCGCTTTTCCTAAACCATATTCTAAAAATCTATCTTTGACTTCAGTTGGTGGGGCATTAAAATTGAGTTCTGTGCCAAAAACACCTCCCGACGAATTAAATGCTTGACCAAATATCCAGACATAATCTTGTTTGGATTGACCATAAGAAGATACTAGCAGAAAAGAAATAGTGACGCTGTAGAATAATTTTTTCATAAGTGAATTATTAGAAAGAGAGCATCGCACAATTGCGATGCTCTCTTTATGTTAATCAACAATAATAATCTTTTGAGTAATTACCCTGCCACTATGAGGTGTGAACTTTGCAATATATACACCACTGTTATGAAGCTGTAAACCTTGCAAATCTGCTACTAACATCTCGACCCTATATACTTGCTCTCCTTGTGAATTAAATATCTGAAGTAATCCAGAAACTGGCTCATTAAATTCTATATGGAGGTTACCAGTTGATGGATTAGGAAAGGCATCAAAAGACAAATTATCTAGCTTCTCTTTACTAGATCGTTTAGTCATTTGAGTTATGTCTTCGCATCCATCATATGTATCATAATAGGTAGTACTTCCTTGATTGAGAGCTATAGATCTGGCTAAGTGTACAGCATCACCATATTCATCAGAACAAAGGCTACTTATAGTATTAACGGTTGTAGTTAATCTAGGGTTTGTATCCAATAAATCTTCTTCTAATTCATTTAGATATATTGTCCATGCATCTTTTATTACTTGAATCATATACTGTGAGCAGTTGATATTTCCCAATGCAGTTTTGATGTTTTGTATCTCTAGATAGTCTGCTGCAGCTTCTTGGTCAAATGCTGGCTTGGATCGAGTATTTAGATTTTCTATCTCAGCATACTTGTTCTCTTTACTGACAGGGTTGGTTAGTACATCATATTCCACCTGTAGTTGCCTCATATTATTGATAGCTGTAACAAGTGCTGATCTTGATGGGTCTATTTGCCCCACCTTAGTAATCCTATCCACTACATCCATGAGTTCATGGATACCACACAGGTTGATAAATATAGGATCTAGCTCTATACAATCCGGAATAGCCATCAACGGATTAGCATTGAAATAATTAATGATGTGAGACACTTTGATCAGAAATAGCTGCGGATCACTTATTTTAAGAGGTTTTATATCATCCCAATAATCACATAGCTTCACAGGATTAGAAAAGAAAGTACCTGTTCCACCTGGGCCTGCGAGAGCACCACTACATTGTTCATCACTTGTGAAATTAGGAACAAACCATCCTGATACAGGTACAGGATCTGATGGCATGTGAAATGGATCACCTGCATCCACTAAAAACTGAGATGCAGCTATATTAGCATCTTCCGTTAATGGATCGAAAAATGCTCTAGCACTTCCTTCCCAATATTCATTTCCTAAGTTTCTTTGGAGTCCAAGGCGAGACCTAGTCACAAAGTCAAAATTATGACTATTTATTTTGTGGTTGGTTTCCAGCTCTTGAGCGGCAGAGTGATGCTCTATACATAGTGCGTCATGAGTGTCGTAGATGAAGTTACACCTATAAGTGCCATCTGCGGAATTTTGTGCTAATATTCCGTTGGCATTATTAGAACTATACGTTTCATTCTCCAATACTTCTATACTCATACTCCCTACATTTCGGATAGCCGCTGATCGGAATAGATTGGGGATAGACGATATACTTACATAGTTATTGCTGATTGTATTACTAGGCGAGTTATTCATTTCTATTCCTACCGCTACATTTGCTCCGTGGATGAAGTTATCTTCAATATCGCAACTACTTGATGCTGTAAATAAGATCCCACCGCTATTTGTATTTTGCGTTCCTTGCATGTATATGTTATTAGAAGAGAGCACCGGGATATTTGGGTCTAATTGATCTCTCCAAGCGTATACATCCACATCAGTCAGTAGATCACCTCTAATGCCAAATTTGCTAGCATATATCGATGGATTACCCTCTATCAAAGATTGACTTACATTTGATAAGCGTATACCATAGTTCCCATAATCTTGTGGCAAACCAATATTGTTCCTGTTGATATTTGTATTGAACGAATTACTCACAGTAACACCATTTTGGCTGTAACCTATATTATTTCTATAAATAAAACTATGCGCACTGTTGTGTATAGTTACTGCAAAAGTAGTTTTTCCAAAATCAGAATCATGAATAGAACCACTAGTTCCATTATATCTCACACCGATATGACAATTAGTGAATGTGCAATCATTTATTTGGTGCCAGAATGAGGAGTTTATGATTCTGATTCCTCTGTCAGCTCCATCTATATCTATACCTATTAATACGTCAGTATCTACATCTTCCGCCAGATTGATACCGTAATCAACTACATTATTTATCGTTATTGTCTGCAGAGAGGCTGTACTACTAGTAAATATTGTGATCCCACTTTCGGTAAAGTCATCAATTGTACAAGAATGAACAATAATATCTGACTTACCTATAGAATTGTTTGGGTTATTTTCTGTTCTTATGGCATTTGTGCCTGTTGACATATCTACATTTAGGAAGTCAAGACTTGCGCTACTTTCGAGATATATTTCCCCCCATCGAGTTCCACAAGTTGATATGGTGCCAGTATTAACTTCTAGCGTGTTACCTGCCTCTACAATAATATTAGCTCCATCTCCCATTGTGAAGGTTGCATTGTTGAATGTGTAATCTGTGTCGAATGTTAGATCTTTTTGTACGACTATTTCCCAATCTGTTAATTGAGTATTATCAATATCATAATCGAGAATCACATCGCTCCAGTCCGCATCATCTCTTAAGTAGATGATCTTGTCATAGTCGCAATCACAAATAAGATCATTGGGGTCACTATGGAATGGCTGAAGTATAGGGTGATCAGCAATATGATTTTTCATTACCGTGATTTGATTTGGAGTGAAGGTGTCACGGCAGGATTTTTGATTTATAGTAGACATGTAATTAGTTACATCTGGATTATATATTTGGCCTTGAGGATCAAGAACTTCATAATAAAATATTCCATTTTCCGTTTCATACTGACCTTCAGGTATATAAGTGAGATCAGCCGAACATGCAGGAATTCCAGTTCCTGGCTGTCCCTGTTGATAGTGAAGTTTTTCAGCTCTATCATCTGAAGGTGGCGTATCAGGTATTAGGTCTCCTGCTGTAGATCCATTTCCAGCGTGCTCAGCACACGCATCAGATGCTACGTAAGACATTGTAGTGCAATCTATGTTGTTTACTGGAGGACATCCAAAATTACAATCCCCAGCCCCTGCTGGCCAATTGGAACAAGTATTAAAAGGATAGTAATTTCCATTCTGCATTGAGCCTGTGTGCATATGAACTAAGCCAAATATATGACCTAATTCATGTACGATAGTGGTTCCTTCAAAATCGGCAAATGTGCCACCTGCATTAGCCAAAACAATATAATCTCCAGGAATGCTGTTCACCCTGCCTGCAGCGTCTGCAGCTCCACCATCAACTATGTATATATCAATACCATCATTGTGATGTTGTAATACATTAGGATCAGGATCGGCCCAAGCGCAAAATGAGAATGGACCTGTTTGGTTTCCAGTCCCGACTGTGATAAACGGAGTACTATTTACGTATGTTACCTCACATATGTATTCAAAATTTATTCCTGTATTATTAAAACCTGATTCAATAGCAGGAATCAAAAAATCTTTTATTCTAGATTGAGGATAACCTCCTGTTTTATCTGTCCTCCTTACAATATTAAAATACAAACGTACTTTGTAATCATTAGGATGAGATTGGTTTATATCAAAATACTGTGCATCTGGTATGCCCTTTACGATACAAGCAGTGTTTTGAGATATAACATCGAAAGACATAGTTATAGAAAGAAAGAAAGAAAGAAAGAAAGAAAGAAAAGTGATCTCTTCATAATTTATTAGTTTTTTATGTGAATAAAATTGGTTGTAAAAATGTAATTAGTGAATGTAGGCAAATAATTATTAGCAAATGTGAAAAACATGATGGAGTGTCGTACAAAAGAATAGGAATAGAAGTGTTCGATATGTGAAAATAGTCTTCATCAAGATGCGATCTATAATTCCTTTTGGTTATTAATAAGGACTTATTAGATTATTTTTTCTTTCCATAACTCCAAAAAAATCCATTACTTTTGATTTCTTCTAAAAAGCATTCAAGTAGAGTAGTTATCGCATGAAAATATTCAAAGTTTCTTTTAAAAATATCAATAACCTAAAAGGTGAGAATAGCATCTCATTTGATGAAGAACCATTAAGTTCTGCAGGGATATTTGCGATTACTGGACCAACAGGATCTGGCAAGTCCACTATTTTGGATGTGATTACTCTAGCATTGTTTAATAAGATTCCAAGATTCAAGGGGTCAATAAGCAAAAATACGATTGAAGGGATGGGGTCCGTAATAACGCATCATACAACAGAAGCCTACGCAAGAATAGAATATGAGATAAAAGGAGAAAGATATACTTCTGAATGGATCACAAAAAATACTAAATCTGGAAAATTAGTTGATTATGAGATGTTTATCTACGATGCAACTGGCAAACCATTTGATCTTAAAAAAAGTGAAGTCCCAGCTCGCAACGAAGAAATTATTGGCTTAAAATATGATCAGTTTGCAAAGTCCATCATTCTTTCTCAAGGTGAATTTGCCAAATTCTTAAAAGCGAATAAAGACGAACGAGGTCAGCTTCTCGAAAATCTTACTGGATCCTCTATCTATAGAAAGATAGGGATTGCTACTTTCGAAAAATACCGTGAAATCAAAAATGCGGTGATGATGGAAAAGGATAGACTTGAAAATATCACATGTCTATCCGAGGAAGCAAGACAAAATCTAAAAACAGAAATATCAGAAGCGGAAAAACAAAAGGAAGTTGCAGATCAAGCCTTGGTGAAACTTAATATCCAGCAAAAGGTCAAATCCGAAATTAGAAAGTACACTGCTGAGATCAATCAATTAAAAGAAAATCAAACGAGAGTACAATCAGAAGAAGCTGTATTCGAAAGTCAAAAGAATAAGCTTGATATATATGATAAGTTATCTCCCTTACGTGGAGAGATGACTAGGTATCAAGATGCTTCGATTTTAGCCGAAAATCTAGCGGAACAGATAACATCAATTAATCAACAGCTATCAACAGCTAAAGAGGCGTTTGATTTATCAATTATTGAAATGTCAAATCTTACAAAGCAAGCTGTAACGGCAGATAGTTTTTCGGAGGTGATGAGCGCTTTTGAAAAAGAGATTAATCTATTAGACCAAGATTTAAAACATATCATATCAAGAGGTAGTGAAGCGAGGAGTAGAATAGTATCAAAAGCGAACAAGGCCAAGATTAATCTTGGAGAGAAGCCATCTTCAAATGTTGCTGTGCCAATGCTAAATGAAAGAAAGTTAGCTTCGTTGGTATTGTTAAGTGCAGCAAATCTAGAACCTAAGAGTAATGCAAATGAGATAAGAGTGAGAGTGGAAACTGATTCTGATAATCTACGAGCACTCAAAGAAATTAAACATGCTCGATCACACGAGGCTGATGTCAAACTTAAGTTGGCAGTTTGCCAAAAAAATGAAGCTGGTTATCAGGAGTTAATCAACAAGTTCACTCCATTGGTGAAAACAACGGGGGAACTAGTAGATTCTACAAAAGAGAAGATCGAGTTATTAAAAGAACAGAAACAAGACCAATTGTTGATCGCTTCATTAACAGATCATAGAAATAAACTTACAGATGGAGATCCATGTCCACTTTGTGGTGCAGAACATCATCCATGGGCTGATCATTCACCAGAACAGAAAAGTGATATCGATGATAAGATAAGTGGGGCAAGTCAAGAATTAAATAGAATACAAAATGACCTTCAATCACAAACCCACCAACTAACGACTAATATTGCATCAGCCAAACTAAATATATCAAGGAAAAATGAGCTAGAGCTAGAAGTTGCAAAGATCTCTGCATCTATTTCAAAGATGGTTGAGGAGTATAATGGAGAAGAATCAATAAGACCAGGCGATTGTGAGAATAGTATCCAAATACTCAAAAATAAAATAGATAACCTAACAAAAGCGGTAGGTGCTATTGAGGAATTGGAAGTGATTGATGAACTGCTTCAAGATTTTAATGAGTTAGACAAAATATCAGGAGACTATAAAATAAGAGATACTGAACGCAAATTAAAATACTCAGGTAATAACATTTCGCAGGAGTGCCACCTACTCCAAAACAAAAATGTAAATGCAAAAACCAGAATAGCCACTGGTAAATCAAGGCTGGAAAATGCCGAAAAATCTCTAGTTGATGCTAAAAAGATAATCATTACAAATAAAGCTAAATTGGATCCAATAATCTCGGTATTGGGATTTACAGATATTCAATCAGCAAGTGTAAAATTGATCTCTGAAGCTGAATTGTCAGCTTTAAAAAGGAAAAAGGAACAGATTGAGAAAGCGAAAATTGAGATCTCTACAAAATTACAAACGCTACAAACTCAATTAGACCAAGCTATACAGGCAGATTCAGAAAAGGAGATCACGCTAGACGATGTAGTTTTGCACATTAACGAATACGAAAAACTACGAGATCAATATATTAAGTCTGGTGCAGAAAAATCAGCATTCCTCAAAAAAGACGATGAAGATCAGGCTCGACTAAAAAACAAAGCTGGGGAATTAGATAAGCTCAACAAAAAGCTTGAAAAATGGGACTTACTAAACAAGATGATTGGTGATAGGAATGGTAATAAATTTGCCAACTTCGCCCAAGGTCTTACGCTACAGAATCTACTGGTATTTGCCAATCGAAGACTGCAAAACTTGAGTGACAGATATCTACTCAATAAACCTGTAGATGATGGTCCTCTTACTGTGTTAGATCAATATCAAGGAAATATTCAGAGGTCAGTTACCACGTTATCAGGAGGAGAATCATTTTTGATTAGTCTTGCATTGGCACTTAGTTTGTCTGATATGGCTTCCAAAAATGTAAAACTAGAAAGTCTATTCATAGATGAAGGATTCGGTACGCTAGACCAAGAAACGCTAGAAATAGCTATGAATACGCTAGAGAAACTACAAACAGAATCTCAGAAAACAGTTGGGGTAATCTCGCATGTGGAAACGTTGAAAGAACGAATCAATGTGCAAATAAAACTTCAAAAAGATGCAATGGGGTACAGTTCTATCTTAATAGAGAGCTAATCTTATAGTAGAATAAGAAATATAGATGAAAGTAAATTTAATCAACGAATACAAGGATCGACTCAAGGATTTTTTAAAGTCAACCGACCATTTAGAGAATGCGTTCTACTTTGAGATTATTGATAATTGGAAAGCGAACTGGAACATTGAAGGTAAGGGTTTTAGTCAGATTTATGACGCAAGTTTGCAGTCAAAAGTATCGGGAAGACATTGGGGAGGAAGTAGGAATTCACCGAAATCGATGATGATAACATTGATAAATCAGAATGAAGATTTTATGCGGCCATGTTTTAGAGATCTATTCAATGAGACGCTAGATCTCGGGCTACGATTGGATAGGTTCGGCTACCATGCGGATCAGATATTACAACCGATGATGGGTAAGAACCCTAAATTGTCTACCCATTTTCATAATGACAGATCAATTCTTTGTCTCTATCTTGCATTAGAATATCCAGATCGATATTGCTTGTTCGATTATCCTACATTTAACAAAATGATGGAAAAGTTCGAATCCAGGAATATACCTACAAAAGTAGAAGTAGAACGATACTATAAATCTTGTCGAGGAATATTCAAATTGATTACCAAAGATGAAGAATTAGTAAATTTGATAAAGAATTGTACAAAACAGGAAAATATAGAACTTATGTTAATGTCCATTTTTATGGAGTACGTAGCAGAGAATTGAAAGAAGAATTAAGAATGATGAATTTCGAATGTCGAATTTGAAAAAGCCGCTGCGAGGGCTGAGACCTTCAATTCGGAGATTGCTCGTAGTCGAAAGGTCTAACCTCGAAAAGCAAAGCGGTCGAAAAATCGAACCTTGAATAGTCTAAAAAAAACTAAACAAATGAAATACACAGCTAAAGATAGATTCCTTAGATACGTTCAAATAGATACACAAGCCAATCCGTATTCGGATACAGTACCGAGTACTGCGAAGCAGATCAATTTGTCTCGGATGTTGAGTGATGAACTTACTGAAATGGGAGTCCAGAATGAGCTTACAGAACATGGTTATGTATATGCTCGTATTCCTGCAAACACTACCAAGTCGGATGTTCCTTCAATTTTCTTTTGTAGTCATGTTGATACAGCGTTTGATTGTAGTGGAACAGACGTGAAGCCGATCGTGCATGCTAACTATCAAGGTCAAGATATAATCCTACCTGACGATAATGAGCAAGTAATATCTCAAGAGAAATTCTCAGAGTTGAAAAATAAGATTGGTCATGATGTGATCACAGCAAGTGGATTGACTTTGCTTGGGGCGGATGATAAGTCGGGCGTAGCATGTATTATGGATGCTGTATATAACTTGGTCAATAATCCAGATATAATACATGGAGAGGTTAATGTTCTGTTCACAACAGATGAAGAGATTGGTAGGGGAGTGAAATACGTGGATACTTCTAAGATAGGAGCGGAGTTCGGATATACTTTGGATAGTGGTGATGTAGGTCATTTTGAATACGAAAATTTTTCAGCGGATGGAGCGGTATTAAAAATCAAAGGAGTAAGTGCTCATCCTGGATACGCAAAAGGTAAGATGGAACATGCTTCGAGAATCGCAGCGGATATCTTATCTCAACTTCCTAAAGATCATCTGTCTCCGGAATCAACAGAAGGTAAAGAAGGATTTATCCACCCGAGTAAGATTGAAGGAATGTTGGAAGAAGCATCAATAGAATTTATAATACGATCATTTGAAACTGAGAAACTAGCAGAGTACGAAGCACTTATTGAGAATACTGCTCAGAAAGTATTAGAAAACTATCCTGGTAGTAGCTATACATTTGAAGTGCATGAGCAATATCGAAACATGAAAGATGTTGTGGATAAGCACATGCATATCGTTGATATAGCAGTGAAGGCGATGGAGAATGCTGGGGTAGAACCACACATTTCATCTATAAGAGGTGGAACAGATGGATCCGTACTTTCCCATATGGGACTACCATGTCCTAATATATTTTCTGGTCAGCATGGTATACACTCAAAACTAGAATGGACAACTGTGCAGGATATGCAAAAAGCAACGGATACTGTCATAGAAATCATTAAGTTGGTGGAGCGGAGATAATTCGTATTTACCAGCCATGAAATATTATTTATCAAATGCTCAATGATTTTATTTCATTGAGCATTTTTATTAACCTGTCAATTTTCTTAGATTGCTAATCAAATACATAATCTTTTAAAATTTTACCTTGAAAAATTTGATTATACTTTTGTTTGTCTTTTGTATCTCCTTATCACTAAGAGCAAATCATATTATTGGAGGAACTGTTGAATACACCGTTAATTCGGTGGTTGGTGATTTCGTTGATATAGATGTCACTTTTCATGTTTATAGAGATGCAGCATCTGGTGGTGCTCCTTTTGATCAACAATTTAGAGTAGGCTTGCATGGAAATGATAGTAATTTAGGTACTGAATTTATAGCAATCGGTACTGAGGTTTCTACACCTGAACAAATTGAAAATATTGATTTTAGCGAGGTGGTAGAATGTTTACCAGCTTTTTCGAATATTCAATATGCAGAATATAAAGTTAATTTTTCTTTTAATATGAAAGAAGCTCAAAACTTTATTGTTGCGCATCAAAGATGTTGCAGGTCTTCAATACTTAGTAATATTCTTAATTCTGTAGAAGCGGGAATTGCTTTAAGTGTAAACATAACTAGAGATGGATTAGAAAGAATTGGTGTGGTTAAAACATTTTCTAATGTTTTTCCAGTATCTACTATCCCATTAGAAATGAAAATGATTAATATGTCAATTGATGATGGTTTAGAGAAACGCTATTTAATTACTAATGCTAAAACAGCTGGAGGGACTGATGGCATAAATGGAGGGGATTCAAATTCTTGTATAGGGGTTAATCCCTGGCCTTGGTCTTGTACTCCGTCATTTGGGATACCAAATTATATAAGTGGATTTGGAGATTATGGTCTAGGAGATGGTGTTACTATTGATAGTGTTTCTGGTGAGTATACTTACAAGTTTATTTCACAAGGAGTCTATCTTGTAGCATTGGAGTCCCAATCCTATGTTAATGATATATTACTAAGCACAACATATCAACAATTCATACAGGTCGTTTCAATGTGTGATCCAAATAGTGTTATCGAGCAAGAGGAAGAAGATAAGCTACAAAAAACCTATCCTGTACCAGCCCAGGCTATGATCTATATTGGTACGCCATTAACTGATATTATTATCTACAGCGCCAGAGAAACTAGACTTTTGACCATATCTGTTTTTAATGTAGAATCAGGAATAGATGTTGGCGATTTTGCAGACGGAGTGTATTTTCTAGAAGGATACAACCCAGCTGGAGAAAAAGTAGTAAAACGATTTGTGAAATAACCGAACAATTATTTCTCAATGGACGTTGTATCGGTTACCTATGGCTAGGTACTGAAAATCTAATAAAGAGATATAAAACATACATAATGGCAGACATACTTCCTGCATTTCCATTAAGCTTAGTAGCTTTTCCTGGTGAAGAGTTAAATCTTCACATATTCGAACCTAGATACAAGCAACTCATGCATGAATGTGAAAAGAGTGGTATTACATTCACAGTAGTACCATATTATGATGGAAAGGAATTAGAATATGCAGCGGAAATGAAGTTACTAGAGATATCTAAAATGTATCCCGATGGTAAAATGGACGTCAAAACAAAAGGAGTTGGCCTATGCAAAATAATAGAGTTTTTTGATCGACATCCGAATAAACTCTATCCTGGGATAGAGATGGAGCGTTTGCCTTGGGATGATGGTGCTGATATAGTGCTTACATTAGATATACTAGAGCAAATTGCCATTTTATATGAAACCATGAATGTTGATAATGTTAAAATTCAATCTCCTGGTGATTTCCGAACGTATCAGATTGCTCATAAAGTCGGGTTTAACGTTGATCAAGAATTACATTTTTTGACATTGCAAAAAGAAAGAGATAGGCAAATCTATATGATTGAGCATCTTCAGAAAATCATTCCTGTAATAGAAGAAATGGAAGTACTTAAACAACGTGCAGCTATGAACGGACATTTTAAAAATGTGATTCCTAGAAAGTGAATATTTACTTTATTGTTTAAGTTACTATAGCATCTTAGTTCTAAAATTGAAAAGTATGATACGCTAAGAGCTTTTGAAAAGGAATAAACTTTTTAATAATTGCCTATTATGATTAAATCAATAATTATATTTTTCACGCAAATCCTATTTGCTTCTTGTCTTTACGGACAAATTAATATGCAAGATTCAACCTCGCAAGTTGTTGGGTATTGGTACATTGGAGAATCACAAACACTTAGTATTACAAATACTAAGTATGAAGTAAAAAATGGGGATTCGACTAATGTACATTTCCTTAAATATGAAGTAGATGTGACCATTAAAGATTCCACAGAGAACAATTATCTAATTGAATGGCATTACAAAAACTATGAAGTAGAAGCTAAAAATCCAATCATCAAAAAAGTAATGGAATCGGCGACAGATATAAAAGTGTTAATCAAAACAGATGCTTTCGGGAGTATATTAGAAGTTGTCAATTGGGAAGAAGTAAGGGATTATATAAAAGATCAATCTGAAAAATTAAGTGATGAATTTGGAGATTTACCTGAATTAAAAGATCTCGTGACTAGTATGATGCGTATTTATGCCACAAAAGAAGCGGTAGAGAATAATGCAATAAAAGATGCTATGCAATACTATACCTATCATGGTAGGCTTTACAAACTCAAAGAAGAGGTAAGAGGAAATGTTAAAATGATGAATAATTATGGAGGTGAGCCTTTTGATTCTGAGATGACAGTAATATTGGATATGATAGATGAAGAACGCGGTGAATCAGTTATCAAGATGAAACAAATAATAGACTCTAAACAATTGACAGATGCTACATATTCTCAGCTCAAAAAGTTAGGAATCTTCGGGGACAATTTACTACCAAGAAATGAGTTTCCTGAATTAAGCAACGAAATTTGGACAGGTTCTGTGGTACACTCTTATACTGGTTGGGTAACTTACAGTATTGAAACACGTGAAGTGGTAACACAAAATCAGACTGCAATAGAGGAAAGAATTATAGAGTTGAAATAATGGATGGCAGATACTATTCCAAAATAGCTTCGTACTTATTCACTCTAGCATTAAAATCAAGCGTTAGAGAAAATACATGAGAAACCAAGATGCCAGACACACTTCCTATATTAGTTAACGCATAATCGACATTCAGTCTTCCTAATTTTAATCCCATACCGATATTTGGTTGGAACTCTAAGCTGCGCTCTATCTGATCTATTGCAGATGGATTGATCACGCTTTGGATGTTACCTACTCCCACTCTTACAAATACTCTATCAGCAAAACTAACCTCTACACCAATAGTAGGATCTAAAGAAAATCTATTACTAGACAAGACACCAGATTTTGTACCATTCGTACTTATATTAAGATCAGCTTCAGCGAGGTAGGACATTTTACCTTTTTTAGTATGAAACGCTGCACCTACAATTAATCTAGGAAGCGATAGTTCAGTACTACTTACGGGGATATCATTGTTTGTCTTTTGGAAAGTCAGCTTTTCCTCCTCAGTAAGATTAAAGCTCCATGCATTGAATGTAGTAGTGATGTCTCTTGCTGATGCACCAAAACTAAATTTTTCGCCTCTCCATTGTGCTCCTAAATCAGCACCAAACCCCCAAGCTGTACCAAAACTACCAATCGATCTGTTGATGATTTTTATATTGCCACCTACTGAGAAATTACCTTTAGCGTTCATATCTTGAGCATAAGAAAATATGGCACCGTAATCACTTGTAGAGAAAGTTGTAATCCTATCATAATTTACCGTTCCATCAGCTCCAATAAGATTGAGTGTATTAGGTATGTTGTCTACACCCATACGTATTATTGTGAATCCACCTGCAGCATTTCTTTTTCCTTTGAATTTCTTGGCAATTGATAAGTAATCATAATTAGCTATACCGCCAAACCAGTTGGTATGCATAGCACTAATCTGAAGGGGCGCATCCATTTGTGTCAATCCTGCTGGATTCCAATATCCAGCCGTTGCATCGTCCACATGTGCTACGACACTCCCAAACATCCCATGCGCTCTAGCTCCAACTCCAATATTCAAAAATTCATTAACGAATTTTTGAGCGGTAGTGTTTTGTGAAAAAGAAATGGAAACGATTATTACAAGAAGTAATTTTTTCATCGGATTATATATGGACATAATGTTTATCTTTAAGAGTAGATTTGGGGTCATATTATAATATTAATTAATATACCCAATATGATACCAGTTTTTCACACCCAAAGTAAACGTATTTTAAAGTTTCCTATTATTCAATCAAAGACAAATCTTAAATTTCATGCATAAAAAGAGTCATTTATATATCGCCTTCAGTATCATCATAGCCATAGTTATATTCTCTTGTAGAACTGATAAGCCATCAGAAAAACTACCAGTCTATAAAATAACTAAGACAATAATAGATGATTCTGCAATGGTAGTCTCTGCACACCCAGTGGCTTCTCAAATTGGATATGATATCATGAGAGAAGGTGGTAATGCAGTAGATGCAGCTGTTTCAGTTCAGTTTGCTTTGGCAGTCTGTTACCCTATAGCTGGTAATATTGGTGGTGGTGGATTTATGGTATATCGCGGTGCGGATGGATCTACGAATACACTTGACTATCGAGAAATGGCACCAGCAGCTGCCTATGATGATATGTATTTGGATGAGAATGGAGATCCTATAGCTGAGAAAAGTCAGAATGGGGGATTGGCAGTCGGGGTACCGGGAACAGTAGCTGGAATGTACAGCGCTTTTGAAAAATATAGCAAATTAAAGGACTGGAAGAAACTTTTAGCACCAGCTATTCAAGCAGCTGAAAAAGGATTTAAGCTTACACATCGACAAGCTATGTTGATGAATAAAAACAAAGCGAAATTTGATAAATACAATACGGAACCAATCTTGTTTACATCTAAAACTTGGAAAGGGGGTGATCTACTTATACAAACAAAATTAGCATCAACTTTAAAGTTAATTGCAGAAAACGGGCCTTCTGGTTTCTATGATGGTATTGTAGCGGATCAAATTGTGAATCAGATGAAAAAATCTGGTGGAATAATAACGCATGAAGATCTTAAGAAATATACAGCCAAATGGAGAGAGCCAATCACATTTGACTATCGAGGCCACAATATCATATCAATGCCTCCTCCGTCTAGCGGTGGTATAGCATTGGCTCAGATATTGGGTATGGTGGAAAACTATAAACTTGAAGACTTCAAATATCATAGCAAAGAACACCTTCATCTGGTAGCAGAAGCAGAACGAAGAGCATATGCCGACCGTGCAACACATCTAGGTGATTCAGATTTTTATAATGTACCTATTTCAGGATTGATAGATGAAGGATATTTAAAAGAAAGAATGTCTGATTTTGATCCAAAAAAAGCCACTGGAAGCAAAAATACTAAAGCTGGAGATGCAAAGGAAAGTCTAGAAACAACACATTATTCTATTGTGGATGTAGAAGGAAATGCTGTGTCGATGACTACCACTCTAAATGGAGGTTACGGTTCTAAACTGGTAGTATCAGAAGCTGGTTTTCTTCTGAACAACGAAATGGACGATTTTTCCTCAAAGCCCGGTATTCCAAATATGTTTGGACTCATAGGTGCGGAAGCTAATAAAATAGAGCCGGGCAAAAGAATGCTTAGTTCTATGACTCCCACGATTGTGGAAAAAGATGGAAAGCTACTATTAGTTTGTGGTACGCCAGGAGGAAGTACTATCATTACTTCAGTCTTTCAAACGGTATCAAATGTTATCGACTTCGGTATGACTGCGACTGAGGCCGTACAGTCTCCAAGATTTCATCATCAATGGCTACCTGATGCACTTATACTTGAAGAAATAGGTTTTGACACTACTTTGGTGAATGAACTTAATGACATGGGACATCATGCAAAGCTTAGAGGGAAACTAGGAAAAGTGGAAGCAATAAAAGCAATGGCAAATGGTGATCTTGAGGGTGCTGCGGATACCCGAGCGGATGATGACGTGAAAGGATTCTGATGGTATGTTTTCTTGTTCTTCAGAGGGAGACAGGTGAAAGTGTTGGACTCATTTGGATCTATGCGGCTGTTGGTGATTTGGGCAGTATTGAGTTTAGAATTTTTTTGCTATACCATCAAAGGTTTTCATCAAGAGGACACGAAGTTAAAGCATCGAATACGTTGCGTTATCAAATTAAATCAGCAAACTACTGTTCTAACATCTTTCCCTTGTGAGGTATAGCGTATATGATAATACGACTCCACGGTTACCTAAAATCCATTTCTTTTCATAATCACTCAGCACCTTATGGCGCTTATGTAGAAGATACTATGAAAAAGGCGGGAGAAAGGGTTGAACATATCTAGATCAACGATAGTAGCATTTATTGTATTGGACACTTTAGTCGAATGTACAGCGGTAAATGATCAAAATAATATAGCTGATCAGATAGCATTTGTATTTAGGCCAATGTCGCTTCACATTTATACCGATACTCGGCATCCGATATTCGAAGTTGAAAGAGGGATTTGTGCAGCAAATGTCGAATAGGAAATACTATGCCTTGGACAAAAAAGAACCAGTTGAGGTATGGCACGCTGTTGGTTTGGGCAAAGCCATTGTTTCTGCAGAATATTTAATCATTTAGCCGTAGAGTAATATATTGCCATGAAAGAGACCTAGCGAATATTATATCCCAACCCAAAGTCCATTGAGCAATGAATTACTATCATAATCGCTCAGCTATAGCTATTCTAATGTTGAAGTAAAGACGGCACAAAAGTTAAATACTTCTTGTTTCTTTTAGATGAGAGATAAAAAGAGTTTAATATATCAATGCGTCATGATCTATATATATATAAGACAGGCGATATGATTTAACACATCAAGTTTAACCAAAAAAAAGCCCTTGCAAAAATGCAAGAGCTTCATTATATCATCAAGCGAAAATCGCTTAGTTGTTATCTTCTTAAAACTTAGGACAATAAACTCCTCTACTCTCAGGACCACAGATCTCATATACTAATGAGAATTCGAATGATCCATTTCCAGATCCTGCTTGAGCAAAGTCAGAAACAGTCAGATCATAACTAAATCCAATGTTAAATTGATCATAGTTGAATCTAGTTGAAAGGATAATTGCATCCGAGTGTAATCCACCTTCTGCTTTAGTACCTAATCTGTACCAAGCACCTATTTGCCATGATTGATTAGATGTTCTACTAGGTCCCATTGCAAATCTTAAAGACGCACCACCATTAAATTCTTTGTGAGGTCCTTGAGACATGTATACAAAGAAAGGCAATACACTCATTCTCTGAGCTATAGGGAATTGAGCTCCACCATGTATAGTTGCTCTACTATACAGAGACACAGGATTAGATCCTAAGAAACTTACGTTTGGCTGATTCAAGTGATGAAGAGCTGCACCTATATAATAGTTTGATCTTTCATCTAAAACACTGAACCACATTAAACCTGCACCTATGTCTGGGTAAATGAAATCACCATCAAAGTCACCTTCTCCCGATAGTGCCCCAGGAATAACACCACTTCCATTTATCTGACTTGGCCATCTAAGGTCTTCAAAGCTTATTCTTCTTTGTGTCAATGCGGCATCCGCACCAATTACAAGGTATGAAGCACTTTTTCTATAACCAGCCATCTTCTTACTATAAGAAAGAGATAATCTTCCTTGAGTTGTACCGAATCTAGATTCTCCTGCTACATCACCCCAAAGTGATCCACCGATACCGAAGTAATCTTCTCTACCGATAGGCATTTTCTGGTCATATGAAACAGAATATGTATTGTAAGCATTCGCACCTAGAGCACTGGCCCATTGGTTACGATAATTTACGATCATTCTCGTTTTACAGTTATTAACACCTGTCATGGCTGGATTAAGATTCAGCGGTGACATGTAGAACTGTGTAAAGTGGATATCTTGGGCAGTACTGGTAAAACCAATCATGAGGCCACAAGCCACTACTAAAAGTTTATAAAAACCTTTCATTTAATCTCTATTTTAATATCATTTACGAATAGATAAAAAGTCAACTGTATTTTTATTCGCAACGAACTGCTAATGTAGTAATATTCATTTAACAAAACAGAAAATTACGAATACTATTATCTCAATCGGTAAAAAAAGTATCAGTTGCTAATTCAAGAAGACAACTAGTAGACATTTTTTATCGACTGTTTTTGAACGCAAGATTCTTGTCGTAGTAACGCATTCGTTGAATCATCATTCAAGTATTACGAGAGATTTGAGCCTTTATTTAGATTATTATTATTTAACAAATAAAAAAAGACAGCCTCTCGACTGTCTTATAGATCTTGTTTTTAATCAAAACGTTGCTAAAGGTTTGAAATATTTAGCAAAAATGATCGTAAGCCGTTTTTAAGTTTTCTGCAATTCTATCAGCAGTCTGACCTTCTATGTGTCTTCTTTCTAGCATGTGAACTAACTTTCCATCTTTGAAAAGTGCAATTGCCGGAGAAGAAGGAGGGTATGGTAATAAATGCGTTCTCACCTGCTCTGTCGCTTCTTTATCTACTCCTGCAAAAACAGTATATAGGTTGTCAGGTTTTTTATCATTCTGAACAGAGAATTTTGCTCCTGGTCTAGCATTTGCAGCTGCACAGCCACATACTGAGTTTACAACTACAAGAGTTGTACCTTCTTGAGATGCTAATTTTTCATTTACTTCTGCTGGTGAAGTTAAACCATGAAACCCAAAATCTGTTAAATCTTTTGACATAGGTATAGTTAATTCCGCTGGATACATATTTTTATATTTTTGTGTATACTTAATTGATAAATAGTTGCAGTATAATTAACATCATTTATTACTGATGACAAAAAACTCAACTATTCTCTATAACATAGGATTAGATACAAAGATTTCAATATTTTTACTTTTATTATCGTTATTGAACCCCAAATTCAATTTTACAACAATATTATGACTAAAAACTTACTTGCCATTGTAATTCTCTTGATTTCAGCATCCAGTTATGGACAAGAGAAGACAGAAAAGGTATATCAGACGTTCAAAGATACTCGCGTAATCAATGCACATTCAACAGAAACGCTAAAGGCTGGCTATATGGATTTTCGGATTGGCCACAGATTTGGTGATTTCGGTGGGCCTGGAGGAGGATGGGAGACTTTCTATGGTTTAGAAAATGCAACGGATGTAATGATCGGTTTCGAATTAGGACTTACGGACAATATCATGATTGGTATTAATAGAGCAAAAGGAAGTGGTCCGCTAAGACAAAATATAAATGGTATTGCCAAGATAAGATTGGCAGAACAAGATGTAAATGGAACTCTTCCGTTTAGTATAGCAGTATTGGGGCAGTCGAGTATATCTACTATGCCTAAAAGTCAAACAGAAGGCCAGATTAATTTCTTTGCAAAGTTTGCACATAGAATGACGCACCATGCTGAAATTATAACTTCTAGAAAATTTTCAAATTACTTTTCATTGCAATTGAGTGGTGCATGGACTTATAGAAATATTGTGCCTTCTTCGGATAAGAATGATATTGTAAGTGTAGGTATCGCTTCTAGAATTCAATTGACTAAAAGTATCGGAATAATATTGGACGGACGGATTGTATTTTCTGAATTGAGAACAACAGAGGCGGGATATTATCCTCCTTTAGGTATTGGGCTCGAATGGGAGACGGGCGGAGGTCACGTTTTTCAAATGAACTTTACGAACGCTACGGGCATTTCACAAACTGATTATATACCATATACTCAATCCAATTGGGCTGATGGAGGATTTAGATTAGGATTTACAATAGGAAGGCAATTTAAAATATGATTAAATTATATAGCATATCAACAATTTCGCTCTTGTTTGTAATTGGCATTTTTTGGTCAGGTACAACAGATACTACGGATAGTAAATCAGTAATTGAATTGCTAGAATCAAAAGGTGTAGATTATAGTGATAAAAAACCAAACTTTGAAATAGCTGGAGTAAGTGCTGAAGTTGGTGAGCAACTTTTTCATAAAGGATTTGCTCAGAAGCCAAATGGTGGTAAGACGAGAAAGCAGAGCAAGCATTTTGTTTGTACATCTTGTCATAATGTGGCGAAGGAGGATTCTGATTTATCTGTTTCAGATCCAACAGCAAGACTGATATATACGAGCGAAAGAGGACTTCCCTTTTTGCAAGGAACGACTATGTACGGTGCTGTCAATCGATCTACTTATTATAATGGAGATTACAAAAAGAAATACGGAGACTTGGTAGCGTCAGCAAGAAACGACATCAGGAATGCGATCCAACTCTGTGCTACAGAATGTGCTCAAGGACGTGAGCTAAAAGATTGGGAACTGGAATCCATCTTGGCATATCTATGGACGCTTGAATTAAATCTAGAGGATTTAGGATTGACAGAAGGAACGGCATCTAATATGAACATAGAAAGTATCAAGGCAAAATATTTGCAAGGAAGTCCTGCTACTTTTTTACCACCTCCTTCGGATAGGAAAGAAGGTTCTGGTCTTATAGGTAGAGCTGATAATGGAAAATTGATCTATGAAAATAGTTGTTTGCATTGTCATTATAGAGGAGAGTATTCTTTCCTTCATTTGGATAATAGCAGATTGTCATTTAAGCATCTAAAAAGAAATATAAGTAAATATAGCCGTCACTCACTATATCAAGTTACAAGGTGGGGTGTGCCAGTGAAAAGTGGAAAACGGTCTTACATGCCCCAATTCACAGAAGAAAGAATGAGCATACAACAATTGGCCGATCTAAGAGCGTTTATTGAGGAGGAAGCTAGTTGATTTTATTTGTCGTCTAATCTATTCGATAATTCATTAATTCAACAATTCATTAATTCAACAATGACACCTAAAGATATAGTTTCTACCCAAATGTATGATAACGATGCCTTTTCAAAATGGCTCGGTATCGAACTGATACATATCGAACATGGGAATTGTGAGATTAAGCTTACGGTACGAGAAGAAATGTTGAATGGATTTGGGATTGCGCACGGGGGCATAACTTATTCGCTGGCCGATAGTGCTTTTGCATTTGCGACTAATTCTATCGGGCATCAAGCGGTGTCGATAGAGACGAGTATATCACACACAAGTAAGGTGGTAGAGGGAGATATACTTACCGCTAAAACTTTTCTTATTAATAAGACCCGAAAATTTGCAATCTATCACGTAGATATTACCAATCAAGAAGATAAAGGAGTAGCTAGCTTTAAGGGGACTGTTTATTATACAGGAAAAGATTGGTAGCATGCAAAAGATTTGTCGTTTTATAATAGTCTTATGAAAGTAAAAAAAAGCCGCTGCGAGGTCAAAGACCTTCAGCTCAACCTGTAGGGAAAGCATAAAGTGGAATGTCGAAAAGTATCACCTGGAAAAGTAGAATTTCAAATGTCGTCCAATCGAAAAGCAAAGCGGTCTAAAAGTCTAACCTCAAACAGTCCAATTATTAATTCTCCATATAATTCTATTTTCATATTTGGTGGTGTGTCCGCGATTGTATTATCTTTTGCCTTGTAAATAGAAAAATATGCAGATAAAGGAAAGCACTAAGCAGTATGATGCCATCATCGTTGGATCAGGAGCTGGTGGAGGTATGGCGGCCAACATTCTTGCTAATAATGGATTAAAGGTGGCTATAGTTGAGGCTGGCGGATATTTTGATCCCAAAGACCCGAAGACCATGACCCAAATGAAATGGCCATGGGAATCTCCAAGAAGAGGTGCCAGTACTAATCGTGCTTTTGGAGACTTTGATATGTCATGGGGTGACTGGGAAGTAGACGGAGAACCATATACTAAAAAAGCGGGTACAGATTTTCGATGGTGGAGGTCTCGAATGTTAGGTGGAAGAACCAATCACTGGGGAAGGATTTCGCTAAGGTTTGGCCCAAAAGATTTCAAACACAAAGATGTAGATGGATTAGGGGAAAACTGGCCTATCTCTTACGAAGATGTGAAGCCTTACTATGATCGATTAGATAAGATGATCGGTATAGCAGGTACTAATGAAGGGTTGCCAAATGATCCAGATGGATTTTTCTTGCCACCTCCAAAACCTAGATTACACGAGCTTTACTATACTAAAGGTGCACGTAAGTCTGGTATACCTGTGATTCCAGCTAGAATTTCTATTCTGACCAAACGAATCAATAAGGATAGAGGGGTCTGTTTTTATTGTGGACAATGTAATCGATCTTGTAATGCGTACGCAGATTTTTCCTCTGGTTCTTGTTTGATATTTCCAGCAATGAAGAGTGGTCAGATAGATCTATATACCGACTGTATGGTCAAAAATGTCACGACCGATGATGAAGGTAAGGCTACTGGCGTGTCGTATATCAATAAGGAAGACATGATGGAATACCAAATGAAGGCTAAAGTGATAGTTTTGGGAGCTTCGGCATGTAGTTCTGCTCGGATATTATTAAACTCGAAAAGTAAACAACATCCTAATGGTCTCGGGAATAGTAGTGACCATGTAGGACGATATCTTCATGATTCTACAGGATCAGGACTGTCGGGATTTATCCCGGCTATGATGGATAGGAAGATGTATAATGAAGATGGTACGGGCGCTCTACATGTATACAGTCCTTGGTGGGGAGATAATAAGAAACTCAACTTCGCGAGAGGATACCATATAGAGATGTGGGGAGGATTGGGAATGCCAGCCTATGGATTTGGAGGGCAAGCCACTCAGATGAATGAGTATATCAGTAAGGAAGTTGGTGGATATGGAGATAAACTGAGAGAAGATGTCAAGCGATTCTATGGATCTACAATTGGTCTAGCTGGAAGAGGAGAGTCGATTGCAATGTATGATAATCGCTGTGAGATTGATCCAGAACAAATAGATCGATTTGGAATTCCTACTTTAAGATTTGATTATAAATGGTCTGACCAAGAGCGGAATCAGGCAAAACATATGGTCGATACGTTCGAAGAGATCATTCATAATATGGGCGGAGTTGTAATGGGCGAAAAACCAGGAAAAGATAAAGATTACGGACTCTTGGCCCCTGGGCAGATTATTCACGAGGTAGGGACGACTCGTATGGGGAATGATCCCGCGACTTCTGTAACAAATAAATATCAACAACTACATGATGCTAAAAATGTATTTGTCGTTGATGCAGGGTCATTTGTATCGCAAGCGGATAAGAATTGTACTTGGACTATACTGGCACTTAGCATGCGTACATCAGAATATATAGTCGAGCAACTAAAAAAACAGAACATATAATGGACAGAAGAGATAGTTTAAAAACACTACTGATTGGTGGTATCGGTGCTACTGGACTGACCATAGGAGCTGTAAGTTGCAAAGAAGATGGACAGGCGCAAATTCTAGAAGCGGAAACTGCTGAAGGAGTATATGGAAGGACAGCTGCCGAACAGAAGCATGATGAGAAAATCAAAATCCAAGGTCAGTTCTTTTCTGAAGCGGATTTATTGTTGGTTGCTGTGTTGTGTGACTTGATCTTACCAGCCACTAATAATGCTGGGAGTGCTACTGATGCTGAAGTTCCCGCTTTTATTGATTTCATTGTAAAAGATCTCCCTTATCATCAGATACCTATCCAAGGAGGATTGATGTGGCTTAATGGAGAAAGCAATAAGAGGTTCAATAAGATCTTCGAGAGTTGCTCAGCTGCCCAGCATAAGCAAATTTTAGACGATATCGCTTATCCAAGTACGGACGCTACGGCACAATATGATGCTGGAAGGAAGTTCTTTGAGCGATTTAGAAATCTAGTGCTTACTGGGTATTACACTACAAAAATGGGGATAGATGATGTAGGGTATGTTGGTAATCGTGCCAATCTTTGGGATGGTGTACCCGATGATGTATTGGCAAAACATGGCTTGTCATATGATGCGAGTATGAAGGGGAAATATGTGAATCACGATACTAGGAATACGCAAGCGGAATGGGATGAGAATGGGGATTTGATTACGTGATCTGCATTAATGCTGACGAATAAGAACCATTTGAAACTAAATTATTAAAAGAAATATGAAGAAAACAGATCCTTCAGATTTAACAGATCAGCAATTGTTAGATAAAGCTAAGAAAGACAATTCAACTTCTATTATTAATGCTGTATTGATTGGGTTATTTATTGGAGTTATTGTTTGGGGAGTTGCGAAAAATAATATCGGATTTTTTGGTTTGATCGTTTTGTTTTTTGCTTATAAGTTTTTCAATAGGTCTAAAGAAGATTAGATTTTGAAAAGGAATGTAAACATTATTTTCTTGATTTCTTTTATTTGTTTGATGATAGGATTGGTGTCATGCCAGGATAATATTGATGTAGTGAGCTACCCTTCACAAGATGGAAATAGCTTTATCTGCTTGGAGGAACGAGGTCAAGTTGATACTTTGATATTGTTGCCATACTCTGCAGAAGTACTTCAACAGAGCATTACTCATGATTCTATTGTGTTATTAATAGAAACGCCTCGATTTTATGAATATCTCCTCATAAATAGGTCAAATGGTGGATGGCAAGTAGATAGTGTTAAGTCAGGTAGTATTTTTTCTGAAATGGATGGTTTTACTACAGAGAATAATGATGTAAGAGATCCGAAGGATAGGTTTTCACTTACTCATTCTGGAGTAGTTGAGTATTTAAAGAGCGATAATAAAACACTCAGAATACCTTTGAGATTAATTCAGAAAAGGGACCCTTCCTGGTTATATGAAAAAGAAACGCAAGTTTCACAATTACCACCACCACCGCCTGCAATGCCTCTATTTCAACTTGAGTTTGAATTAGAAATAGATTCTTTGAGAACAAATAGAAATAAGAGAGTCAATTTTTTAAGATCACAAATGGAGGAATGTTGTTTACCGGATTCAAGCTTATTAGTTATTCAGTTTATAATAGATCCAATAGGTGAGCTAAGCAAGTTTAAAGTGGTAAAAGACATGACCACAGACCAACGATTAAATGAAAAGATAGTAAGCTGCCTCGAAGACGTTATCAATGAATTAAACCTTAATTTCGGAGAATTAAAATCAATACCAAGTGCACGGGGCCAAGCAATTAAGGTGCAGCATACTATACCTTTGAGAGGTTCTAGAAAAGTCCGTTCAAATTCTCGTTCTTTACAAGGATAGTCTTCTTCTTCTTCTTCTTCTTCTTCTTCTTCTTCTTCTTCTTCTTCTTCTTCTTCTTCTTCTTCTATTTATAAAGTTATTTGTTAGAATTCATCCTATACAGTATTGATATGTCATATTATTCGACAATAAAACAACTTAAAATAAAATATAGTCATATATTGCGACTTTAAATAATGATTATTTCAACACCTCACAACTCAACACCTCACAACTCAACACCTAGCATTGCACCTAAACGCCCACACATATTACTCCCTGAAATATGGGACACTATCTCCTGACCAATTGGTTAGTCAGGCTGCGGCACAAGGTATTACTCGTTTAGTCCTTACAGATATAAATAATACATCTTGCGCATTCCAATTTATAAGAGCATGTAAAGAGCACAACATAAAACCAATACTAGGGATAGAATATAGGCTTGATAATGAGTTCCTCTACCTCGGTATTGCAAAGAATGAAGAAGGATGGCGAGAACTCTGTGCCCACCTTACGTATTATTCTATAGAGAAGGAGCAACTACCTACAGTCGCTCCAGATTGGAAACATGCATTCACGATCTACCGAAAACTGCCAAAAGGGATCAATAAATTGAGCGAACACGAATATATTGGCGTACGCCCAGGGGAAGTCAATCATCTCTACTCGTCCTATCTGAAAGACTATCAAGAGAAGCTTGTTGTTTTTAGTCCGATCACTTTTCTAGATAAGGAAGGATATCGTACGCACAAGCTATTGAGATGTATAGATCTCAATATTGTGGTAAGCAAACTAGAGCCGACGATGTATGCAAAGTCTAGTGAGACGATCTACCCTGTGAAGGTACTCGAACATACATTTCAACAATATCCACAGGTGATAGAGAACACCCAACACATCTTGGGCAGTTGTGAGATGCACATGTCGAGTGACTACAATCATAATCGAATGACATTCACTGGGAGCGCGAAAGATGATTACGATTTACTCAAAAAGCTGGCACACAATGGTTGTGTCGCCCGCTATGGTAGAGAAAATAAAAAAGCAAAACTCCGAACAGAGAAGGAACTCACGGTAATAGATAAATTAGGATTTAGTTCTTATTTTCTCATCACATGGGATATTATAAGGTATGCACATTCTGTTGGCTATAATCATGTAGGGCGGGGGAGTGGTGCCAATTCTATTGTAGCATTTAATCTTAATATTACGGATGTGGATCCGTTGGAGCTAGACTTATATTTCGAACGTTTCATCAATCCACATCGGATGTCGCCACCTGATTTTGACATAGATTTTAGTTGGGATGAGCGAGATGATGTAACGGATTATGTATTCAAACGATATGGTAAAGAGCATACGGCGCTATTGGCAACATACAATACATTCAAAGGGAAATCTATCATCAGAGAATTGGGTAAAGTACTCGGACTGCCAAAGGCGGATATTGACCTTATTGTAGATTATCCTCAAGCGACGGATAGACATCATCATTTTGGAAAGCATATATTTCGATTCGGCAAGTTGATCGAAGGATTTCCTAATTATCTATCGATCCATGCAGGAGGAATACTAATCAGCGAACGACCGCTCAATTATCATACGGCATTACAAATGATGCCAAAGGGATTCCCGATTACACATTTCGATATGTATGGGGCGGAAGATTTGGAGTACCATAAGTATGATGTACTGAGTCAAAGAGGATTAGGGCATATCAAAGATGCGGTGAAACTCGTAGCTAGGAATCAAGGAAGGACGATAGACATCCATCAAGTAGAAGAAATAAAGAACGACCCAAAGGTGAAAGCTCAGCTCAAGTCTGGCCAATGCATAGGATGTTTCTACATAGAATCGCCTGCTATGAGGGGGTTGCTTACCAAGTTGAGGTGTGATAACTATATACATCTCGTAGCGGCTAGTTCTATCATAAGACCAGGCGTGGCGAAGTCGGGAATGATGCGCGAGTATATCCACCGATCTCATAATCCGGATAGTTTTACATACATACATCCCGTATTCGAAGAGCACTTAGGAGAAACGTATGGTGTGATGGTTTACCAAGAAGATGTAATGAAAATCGTACATCATTTCTCAGGGTTGGATCTTGATGAATCGGATGTACTCCGCCGGATAATGTCTGGCAAACGAAAAAACTCAGACACATTCGATCGATTGAGAATTAAGTATTTCAAGAATTGTAAAGAACGGGGTTACCCGGATGGTCTGTCGATGGAAGTATGGCGGCAAATTGAGAGTTTTAGTGGGTACTCATTTTGTAAGGCGCATTCGGCTAGTTTTGCGGTAGAGTCGTTTCAGAGTTTATACTTGAAGACTTATTATCCGTTGGAGTTTATGACTGCGGTAATTAATAATTTTGGTGGATTTTATCGTACCGAAACTTATGTCCATGAAGCAAGGATGTGTGGTGCTAAGATTGAACCTCCTTGTGTAAATAATAGTACCCAACTCACCAATATCTACGGAAAGACCATCTACATAGGATTTATACATATTGCGGATCTTGAGAAAAAAGTGTCTATCAAAATCGTAGCCGAAAGATTAAAGAATGGAGACTATCATGATCTCCGAGATTTTGTGAATAGGGTAGATATATCCAAAGAACAATTAGAGATTCTAGTCAGAATATCAGCTTTCCGATTTACTGGAATGAATAAGTATCAGCTGATGTGGGAGAAAAATGCTGTCCATAATCCTGCAGTAAAGCAAGCACAGTATGCTACCTTCTTCGATGTAGAGACAGAGGATTATGATCTCCCAATCCTAGAAGAAGGAAAGTATGAGCAAGCGTTTGATGAGATGGAATTGTTGGGTTTTCCATTATGCTCACCTTTTGACCTTATAGCCAATCAAGTCGGACAGACAGTGTTGAATGACCAACTAAAATCCTACATGGGACAGACCGTGAATATATTAGGGTATTACGTAGCGCGGAAACATGTCACTACTGTGAATAAGCGCCATATGAGCTTCGGAACATGGTTGGATAAAAAGGGGCAGTTTTTTGATACGGTACATTTTCCTCCTTCGTTAGCTCGTTCGCCATTCACAGGCAAGGGGTGTTATCTGATGAGGGGAAAGGTAGTAGAGGATTTTGGTTTCCCGAGTGTGGAAGTATGGACGATGGAGCGATTGCCGTATGTGAAAGATGAGCGGTATTAGTCTACGGGACTTACTTATATCATGAATACTTTATTAAAGAGTTTCCATTAAAAATTCAATATAACAATTTATCATATTAATAAAATCTTGTATTGGTATTTCACTTTCGACACACTCACCTTCATCTAAAAATCTGATTAACTTCATGTCTTTAGCCATATATTCATCTACATAATATCCAAAAAAAACTCTATCATTATAAATTCTTAAGAATTCATATCCAGTTGTACACTCTTCTTCATAAATACTGTCGTTTAATAGTTTAGCCGAATTGGTACAGTAATCTCTAATCTTTAATATTCTATTTAGGCGACCAAAAGACGCAAGCATATTAAATCCAATAAATTCATTTAACGCACATCTTATAAACACTGTACTGTCTTCTCTAAGTCCAAAAGACAATTGATATTTTTTTTGCATTTTATATTTTTATAGTGAATTATGTGCCCAAGCTGTATTAATTATATGGCACCCAGAAGTTGATTGAGTAGCATACCCTCTTATTACAATTTTCACTACTATTAGATGCTCCATTAAGATTCCATATCTTTTGAACGTGGAAATCTGACTCTAATAAAATCTAGAATTCTAAAAACAGAAAAAAATGGTTAGTTTCATTTTTACATAAATAGCAATGCTCGAGAAAGTTACATCTCCACATAAGTAACCCCATCACCACCCATCTCATCTTTTGGATGCCAATATTTTCTTACATCCCGATAATCTTTGATGATTTTTAATACGACCTTTTTCAAGACACCAGTACCTTTTCCATGTATGATTTTTAGTTGGGCGGCATTATTGACGATGGCTTTATCTAGGAAGGCAGTAACATAAGCTTCGGCATCTGTTTTGGTATATCCTCTGATGTCCAGTTTGTTATCGAAATTGGAGGTTTTGGCGACCCCTTCGGTATTAATTGATCGTTTGCGGTATTCGATAGGTGTGCCAGTTGGGAGTAGCTCAGCAAGTGGCACTTCCATATTAAGGAAACCCATTTCTACAGTAGCCTTATTTTTTTGAATTTTGACTATCTTCCCTGATCCTCCACCAGATCTCATTTTGACAAAGCTGCCTATTTTTATATCCTTATCTATATTCGCAGTATCACCGTAATAGACCTCATCTTGGAGTTGTTCTACTTCTTCTTGGACCTTTTTTCTAGATTCTCTGTGTTGTTTAGCTTTACGCTTTGCTTCCTCTAGATCTTTGGCTTGTTTCAGTTCTTTGATTACGTTATCCAGTGCTCTGTTTTCATGATTTACTTCGATGAGTTTTGCCTCTTTTTGCTGGAGTTTTAGCTTCTTTCTACGAAACTCTAATTCTTTATGAAGCTCGTTATAAGACTTGAGCATTTTGTCAAGTTTATCTTCTTTTTCTAAGAGTGTATTCATTCTAGCTTCTACTTCCTTTTTCTCTGATTGGAGATTTGTAAGTAGCTCGTCAATGGCTTTTTCATTTTTACCAGTTTTGTGTCTTGCATATTTTAAGATATGTTTTCCAAGACCAGATTTTTCAGCAATTTCGAAAGCAAAAGAACTTCCCGGTTTTCCAACTATAAGCTGATAAGTAGGAGAGAGCTTTCCTTTGTCGAATTCCATTGATCCATTAAGGATGCCCTTGGATTTGAATGCATAATATTTCAGGTTCGAATAGTGAGTAGTGATCACCCCAAACGACATCTGATAATTCAGCTGTCGGAGAATGGCCTCTGCTATTGCGCCACCGATTTTAGGATCAGTGCCACTTCCAAATTCATCTATAAGAACAAGTGTGTCTTCATCGGCTTTATCGATAAAGTATTTCATGTTCTTAAGGCGACTACTATATGTACTCAAGTCATCTTCGAGAGATTGTTGATCTCCAATATCTGTAAATATTTTTTTGAATATCCCAACTTTACTATTCTGATCAGCGGGTATGTGCATTCCGAACTGGACCATCATTTGAAGCAAGCCAACAGATTTCATGGTTACGGACTTTCCTCCAGCATTTGGTCCAGAAAGTACCAAGAGTCTATTAGGCCCTTGAAGCTCTAAATCAAACGGAACAGTCTCCTTATTGATCGCATTATTTTTTAACAATAATAGTGGATTATAAGCCTTCTTGAATCCAAAATAAGGCTTATCAACTAAGATAGGTTTCTGGGCACCCATAGTAGATGCTACCCTGGATTTTGCTCTTATGATATCAAGTTGTATGAGTACTTTTTCTATGATTGTCAGTTCTTCTGCATAGGGTCTGATCTGATCACAAAGAGCTCTGAGGACTTTGTATATTTCTTGTTTTTTGTCTGTATATAGATTGAAGATTGCATTGTTGATTGGCATCACTTCAGCGGGCTCTAGAAAGACTGTTTTTCCAGTTGCGGACTCATCATGGATAACGCCGTCTACTTTCCTTTTGAATCCTGCATCTACGGTAAGTACACGTCTGCCATTTCTAAGACTCTCATTGTTTTCAGATAACATTCCTTCGCTGCCATATCTTTTTAGCGCTTGACCAAACACGGTATCTAATTCTCGTTCCTTACTTCGGATGGATTTATGTATTTTCATGAGTTCAGGAGAAGCGTCAGGTCTTACGTCTCCCTTGTCATCAAGCACGCGATCTATTTCTTTGAGAAGACCTGGGTCGATTTCTATTTCTCGATATATCTCATGGATAAGAGGATACATTTTACCATGACTGACATCGTCAAAGTACTCAATAAGTAACTTAGCTATAGCGATTAATCGATAAATACGACGAATAGACTCAATAGATAAAACATATCCGATTTTCTTGAGCATTGGCACATCAGCCGATACACTTTCATACGTTTCTAGTGGTATTGAACTTCCATCTTCTTTGGCTTTTCCCCATTGATCTACTTCATCCAGTTTTTTTTGGATTTGATCTATTTCGATCATGAAACCTTGGTTATAAAGCTTCTCCTTTGCTTTTTCACCTAATAAAGCATTATCTACTAACTCTACTACCTTGTCAAACTCTACCTTCTCGAATATATCTTTTGGATACGTCTTTATCATCTTTTACACTCTGTATTATTTTGGTTTTATCGCTTTGCTATTTCTTATTTACCAAAGAAGTGCTGCACCAAATACTCCAGCACTATCTCCTAATTTTGGTTTGAGGAAGGTCGTTTCTACTTTGTCGTTGAAAATGTAAGGTGCTGTCGCCTCTACAGCTTTATCTAACAAATCAGGTATGTTTCCTACTCCTCCTCCAAGTATAACAACTTCAGGGTCGATGGTGTTCAAAATATAAGATATTGCTTTGCCAAAATTATCAACCATATAGTTCACTGTTTGAGTAGCCAATGGATCTTCTCCTTTTTGGTGGGCAGCTGATATATCTTTGAGTGATTTTTTAGTACCTGATATTTCTTCATAATATCTTTCTAGGGCTGGACCTGCGATCACTTTTTCGACACAGCCTTTTTTACCACAATAACAGTCGACTCCATCTGGATCTAGGACGTTGTGTCCCCATTCACCAGCAATACCATGTCGACCTTCGAATACATTTCCATTTATGACAAGTCCACCGCCAACACCAGTGCCCATTATAACACCAAAAACAACTTGAGGTTTAGGATCGAGATCGGCAACAGCACCCATAATTGTCTCTGCGACTGCAAAACAATTGGCATCATTACTGGTTTTGAACTTCAATCCAGAAAGTTGCTCCATGTCCGTTCTTAACTCTTTACCGATAAGACATAGTGTATTTGAGTTTTTCATTTTATTGGTGATGGGATCTATTACACCTGGTGTGCCCATACCTATATGAGTAGGTTTTATTCCAGTCTCATCTTCTAACTTTTGGATTACGCCATGTATCTGGCCAAGGATATGTTTATATCCTTTTTGCTGTTCAGTAGGATGCCTTAACCTAGCGACTGTTTCATTATTATTCTCAGCGTCTAATATCACGCCTTCGACCTTAGTTCCACCAAGATCTATACCCCATTTATATCTCATCTATATATGATTCTCTTTCTGATCCAAAGTTATAAGAATAAAGTCAGGTTTGTAATTATTCGGGAATGGAAATTTCGGAAAAGTCGAGCCATGTCCAATATGTCCTCCTTTCGGAGGAGGATTATGGAGGAGGAAGTTGTCGTCTGCTTTTTTTAACCAGGATAAGACCCTAAATATCAATATGCTAGCCAATACATTCTACTAATTATTACAGATTTAATCATTCTTTTATACTTAATTCCTAAAGTTTCGCAGTTGTTAAGTTACTGATTATTAATTAATAATACATGTAAAAAAAGCTGCATAATATAGGCTAAGGCCTTATCTTTAAAAGAGTTACAATTTTTTTTAAAGATATATATTATGCAACACAATAAAAGATTCAAAAAATTCAGAAATCAATGATTTAGCGTCAGATGATGCTCATGTGCTAAATTCATTGAGCAGAGTTATCGATCGATTCAACATGTCAGCTATCACTAAGGTGTTCAGTTCTTTAAAAGTTAGGGGGATCAATGCGAATGAATGGCCAATCAACATGGAAATATTTAGTAACAACTGATATGACGCTTTCATTTATCAAAACAATGAAGCTATATCAAATAATGTGGACTATTGAAGTGTTTTTTAAAGATGCTAAACAGCATCTCAACCTACAGGGATGCCAATCAAACGACTTCGATGCACATATTTCCCATTACTCTTTGGTATGCATGGAATTCACAGCTTTGTCACTCATTAAAAGAATTGAAGGTTATGAAACCATTGGGAATCTATTACTCAATCTAAAAGACAGTTTAATCCAACAAACCATTCTTAAGAAGATTTGGAAACTTGTAATGACAATTTATAATGAAATCCTACTGAATCTTGGAGTCGACTTAGATCATTTTATTAGAAAAATCATTAATGACGACAATTTGA
>JBLHWH010000059.1:0-31963 GCA_047628935.1 Halioglobus sp.
GGAGTCATAAAAAGATGTTTTTGCATAAAAACGCCTTATCACAAAAAAGATCCGATTTCCGACCTTTAGGTTGGAAAAATTTTGGCGAATGCTCCATCCGCTTGCGGTGGGGTAGTCAAAATTTAGGTTCTTTTTTACTATTTATAACAGGAAGGCTACATTTTTATATTATCTAGAATTAATCTAAATAGAAAACATAAACATTTAGCAATCCGTTGTAACTGATAAATTACAAAGCTTTAATATCTTTGTGCCGAATTTGACAACGTAGGGTGAATTTATTTAATATGAAAATAAACGCCTGAGTAATACAAAATACATTATGAATATAGCAAGGCGCAAGTTCGCAATCGTTTTTTCGCTAGTTTTTCTTTCTCAATTTTCTTTTGCCCAATCAGGTAGTGGTTCTAGTTATTTATTATACGGTTTGATCGGAGTAGGTCTGCTATTATTAGTATTTGCTGTTCTTACATTAGCGGATAACCTGATCCAGATCGAAGGAAAGAAAATGGGAGTTGATTCTAGGAAGAATGATCTAGGAATTTTTCCAAATTTTACTGATCTGTTTTCAAAGAAAGCACCTCAGTATGTTAATAATGGAGAAGGTTTTAAATCATTATCTAAAGGGTTTGATATTAAATTATCTGGTGAAGCTACAGGAGAAATCAAAAATGTACATACGAATAGATATGCACTAAGGCCAACTGATTTTATTGGTATGTCTCCAATTCCTAAAGTAGTAGTAACTGCTGGTGATGAGGTGAAAGCTGGTGACGTAATCTTTTTTGATAAAAAGAGACCTAATATCATGTACACTTCACCTGTAAGTGGTGAAGTAGTAGAAATAAAGCGTGGTGCAAAAAGATCAATAGCGGAAATAATTATACTTGCTGATAAAGTAGTTACCTACAAAGATATATCGGCTCCTGATTTAGCTAACGTAGATAGAGACACACTAAAGGGTTTCTTTTTGGAGAGTGGTGTTTGGCCAATGTTTAATCAAAGACCATTTGATATTGTAGCGGATGAGGATATAGTCCCTAGAGATATTTTTATCTCAACATTCAACACAGCTCCATTAGCACTTGATAATAGTATCGTTATAGCTGGAAATGAAGCTTCATTCCAAAAAGGATTGGATGCTTTAGGTATGATGACTGATGGTTCTGTTTATTTGGGACTTGACGGCAGAGGTGCTGCGCCAATTGCAGGATTTACTTCAGTTACAGGAGTTAAGAAGAACTATTTCTCTGGTCAACACCCAGCAGGTAATGTCGGTGTTCAAATACATAACACTTCCCCTATTAAAGGAAGCGATGTAGTTTGGACTCTTGATGTTCAAGATGTAATTACTATTGGTAAGTTATTCACCGAAGGAAAGTATGACGCATCAAGAGTTCTAGCTCTAGGAGGAGCACAAGTGAAAGAGCCTTCAATAATCAAGACCTATCAAGGTGCGAGTATTGGAGACTTAGTTGCTGGTAACCTAAGCGTAGAGAAAAATAGAATTATAGCGGGTGATGTTTTATCAGGAAAGCAAACTACGGAAGATGATTTCTTAGGATTTGGAAACACTCAAATTTCAGTAATTAGAGAAGGAGATGACTACGAAGCTTTCGGATGGTTGTTACCAATCAAACCGAGACCAAGTATTTCTGGTACTTTTCCTAACTTTTTGTATCCTAACTTCAAATTCGAAGGAGAGACAAATACACACGGAGAGAAAAGAGCATTTGTAGTGTCGGGTCAATATGAGTCAGTATTACCAATGGATATTTACCCTCAACATCTTATGAAAGCCATCATGGCAGGAGACTTCGAAAGAATGGAAGGTTTAGGAATCAATGAGTTGTCAGAAGAAGATTTAGCAGTATGTGAGTTTGTGTGTACATCTAAGATGCCATTGCAAAGCTTATTGAGAGAAGGCCTTGATATGATGAGAGCAGATGGGTAAGAATCAATTCGAATAAAGAAAAATCAAGAGTGGTAATTGAAACCACTATAAATTTAGATAAATGGGTTTAGTAGATTTATTAAAGAAAATAGAGCCAGACAAGAAGAATAGTCCATTCTTACATACATTGTTTGATGGGTTCTTCACGTTTGCATATGCACCTAACACAGTAACAAAGGGTGGTGTACATATGAGAGACGGTATGGATCTGAAAAGATTAATGGTTCACGTAGTTTTAGCGATGCAACTATGTTATTTGTTTGGAACTTACAATATTGGCCATCAACATTTTGTTGCAGCGGGTCAATATATGGGTTTTATTGAAGGATTTCACTTGAAGTTAGTTCATGGACTTATTCAGATGTTGCCAATATTTGTGGTGGCTCATGTTGTAGGACTAGGTATAGAATTTTGGTTTGCAGCTAAGAAAGGTCATGCAATTGAAGAAGGTTTTCTTGTGTCAGGAGCTTTGATCCCATTGATTATGCCGCCAGATATTCCATTATGGATTCTTGCAGTAGCTGTAGCGTTTGCAGTTATTATAGGTAAGGAAGCATTTGGAGGAACAGGAATGAATATATGGAATGTAGCCTTACTAGCAAGAGTATTCGTATTCTTTGCTTATCCTACGACAATAGCGGGAGATGAAGTATGGGTTTCTGGATATAATACATTAGCGGAGGGTACTCAAGCATCATATACATGGGCTCATGGGTTGTTTAATAGCCTCTTTGAAGTTATGGGGGTATCCACATTCCAAGAAACCTCCACAGTTATCGTTGATGGATATAGCGGTGCTACACCATTGGCTCTAGCTTACCAAGGAGGATGGGAGAATGTAACTGCTACTTTCTCACCTTCACAAATGTTTTGGGGAACTATTCCTGGATCTATTGGTGAATCATCGAAGCCGCTTATTATCCTAGGAGCTTTATTCTTAGTTATTACGAAGGTAGCTAGTTGGAGAATAATGTTGAGTATGCTTATTGGAGGTATTACAATGTCATTATTACTTAACGCATGGGGTGCTACTCCATTTATGGATGTTCCTGTCCATGGGCAGTTAATTATGGGGTCTTTCTTATTTGCTATGGCTTTTATGGCTACAGATCCTGTAACAGCATCTGGAACGAATACTGGTAAGTGGATATATGGATTCATGATTGGATTCGTCGGAATGATAGTAAGAGTATTGAACCCTGCATATCCAGAAGGATGGATGTTGGCAATACTGTTTATGAATACATTCGCTCCATTAATTGATCACTACGTGTTAGAGTCTAACATGTCAAAAAGAATGAAACATGCATAGTACAAATCAAATCATAAAATTCGTCTTGATTATGACTTCGCTAGTTGCGCTAGTTTTATCATTGATGTATACTGGTCTTAAAGGAACTCACGATCTCAACGAAGCGATCTACGCTAAGAAAGCGATCCTTGCTGCGGTGCAAAATAAATTAGAAATAGACGCAAGTTCTCTTCCAGTGGAAAAAGTGCAGGAGATTTTTGATAATAGTATCAAGCAAGAAGTGTATGATATGAAAGGTAATCTCTTAACGCCTGAACAAGTAGAAGCCGCAGGTTACAAGGGTGGTTTAGCTGAAAATGTCGATATCAACAAAGAGGCGAAAAAACCAGAGTCTGAGCGAATATTACCAATGTATAAATTTAAAGATGATAGTAATGAGTTTACTATTCTATCAGTACAAGGAAAAGGACTCTGGGATGTTATCTGGGGAAATATTGCTTTGGAGAAAGATATGAAGACAATTGCTGGAGTTGATTTTGATCACAAAGGTGAGACTCCTGGTCTTGGTGCTGAGATTAAGGATAATAAAGAATGGAAGAATCAATTTGTTGGTAAATCTATATATGATGCAGCTGGTAATTATACAGGAATAGGTGTAATCAAAGGAGGTGCGAAAGAACCAACATGGCAAGTAGATGGTATCTCTGGAGCTACGATTACCGCGGATGGAGTAGGTGAGATGCTCAAAAGAGGATTAAACTACTACGCACCGGTTCTTGATAAAATGAAGAAGTCTTAAGAAGACTATTTTTAATTGATCTTAATATTTGTAGTTCTAGGACTGCACTCAGATAATAAAAATAAATATAATGGCACAAGCACAAGTAGCAGTAAAACAATCCTCAATTGGATTTGGCAAAGCTGAAAGGAAATTACTTACAGACCCATTAGATAGTAATAACCCGGTAACTGTTCAGGTACTAGGTATATGTTCTGCTCTTGCAGTAACAACAGGTATGAAGAATGCCTTAGTTATGGCAATCGCTGTGGTCTTTGTTACTATGTTTTCTAATATGATTACATCTGCATTGAGAAATTCTATTCCTAAGGCGGTAAGAATGATCGTACAGTTGATCATAATTGCAACATTAGTAACTATTGTGGAGCTTACACTAAAAGCAGTCGCTTTTGATAGTTACAAGCAGTTATCAGTATTCATCGGACTGATCATTACGAATTGTATTGTAATGGGTCGTTTGGAGGCATTCGCTATGGCTAATGGCCCTTATAAATCTATGTTGGACGGAATAGGTAATGGTGTTGGATATGGTATTATCCTATTAATGGTAGCATTCGTAAGAGAGTTATTTGGTAAAGGTGAGTTATTCGGTTATAAGATAATTGGTGCTACTCAAGATTTTCTTGTCAATACACAGTCTTTTGAGCTATTCGGTGTTAAATGGTTAGGTTGGTATGCTAACAATAACTTGATGGTGTTATTCCCATCTGCAATGTTCGTGATAGGAGGTATCATTTGGGCACACAGAGCATGGAATCCATCATTAGTAGATGTATCGTAATTAGAATTAAAAATTAGATCTGTTTTCGAACAGTAACTATAAATAAATATAAAATGGGAGAGTTATTAAATATATTCATAAAATCAGCGTTCATCGAGAACTTGGCTTTATCATACTTCCTTGGGATGTGTTCATATTTAGCGGTATCTAAGACGGTAAAGACTGCATTCGGTTTAGGTCTAGCTGTAATATTCGTATTGGGTATCACGATGCCTATCAACTGGTTGATCAATACTTACTTATTATCTGAAGGTGGTGCATTTGGTACGGATCTTACATTCTTGAGATTGATATTATTCATTGCAGTTATTGCATCAATGGTACAATTGGTCGAGATGGTAGTTGAGAAATTTTCTCCATCACTATATAACTCATTGGGTATTTTCTTACCGTTGATTACAGTGAATTGCGCCATTTTGGGTGGATCATTATTCATGGTGTCAAAAGAGTACAACTTTATGGAGTCTGTATCGTTTGGTCTTGGAGGAGGATTTGGTTGGTTCTTAGCGATTATTGCGATTGCAGCGATCAGAGAAAAAATAAAGTACAGTCAAGTACCACCTGCTCTTAGAGGTCTAGGAATGGCCTTCATGCTTACCGGTCTTATGGGACTTGCTTTCATGAGTTTAATGGGTATTGATCCAGCGGCATTTTAAGAGTGAATGTTCATAGGGCAATGCACCTAGTTGTTTTTATTAAATTATACTTTCTATGAATTTCGATTAACGAATGTTAGAAAAAAAGAAGATTTAAGCGATAAAAAAGAGACATGCTGAGTATATTCTTTGGATGTCTACAAAATAAAACATAAACATAAAAACATGTTAATGATAACACTATTTTCTTATATGACCATAGCTTGGGCACTTTTAGTGTTCTGTGGTGTGATTTTATTATTGTCATCAATGTTGATCTATGCTAGAAAGCAACTTATGCCTCAAGGCGAAGTGCAGATCATAGTAAACGGTGATAAAGATAACCCAATGATCGTTCAGCCAGGATCGACATTGTTGTCTGCACTTTCTGAGCAAAACATATTCTTACCGTCCGCTTGTGGTGGTGGTGGTACCTGTGCTATGTGCGAGTGTCATGTGCACGATGGAGGTGGCGACATACTTCCTACTGAGTTGGATCATATGTCTCGGAAAGAAGCTGCTGAGGGAAAAAGGTTGGCTTGTCAAGTAAAAGTGCGACAAGACATGGATATCAGTATCCCTGAAGAAATATTTGGTATTAAAAAATGGGAGTGTGAAGTTGTATCTAACTATAACGTTGCAACATTTATCAAGGAGTTTATCGTACGATTACCAGAAGGAGAAGCCTTAGATTTCGAAGCGGGTGGATATATTCAAGTAGATGTACCAGAGATTACCGTTGAATACAAGGATTTCGATATCACTGCGCATCCTAAATATCATGATTCTCCTGATAAGTTCCAGAAAGATTGGGAACAGTTCAAGATGTTTGGTCTTACCATGAAGAACGAAGAGGAAGTCTTTAGAGCTTACTCAATGTCAAATCACCCTGCAGAGGGAAATATAGTTTCTTTGACGATAAGAATTGCTACACCGCCGTTCAAATGGGGTAAGAATGCAGATGGTTCAAGGAAATGGGAAGGATACGAAGATATTAATCCTGGGATCTGTTCTTCATATGTATTCGGATGTAAGGCTGGAGATAAAGTAACTATTTCTGGTCCTTACGGTGAGTTCTTCATTAAACCTACACAAGCAGAAATGTTGTACGTAGGTGGTGGAGCAGGAATGGCACCAATGAGATCACATTTATATCACTTGTTTCACACATTGAAGACAGGTAGAAAAGTAACCTTCTTCTATGGTGGTAGAACCAAACAAGAGTTATTCTATGTAGAGGAGTTCAGAGAAATAGAGAAGGAGTTCCCTAACTTTAGATTTGCGATTGCACTTGATAATCCACTTCCTGATGATAAGTGGACATTAAAAGAAAATCTTGATGATCCTAATAATGACGGATTCAAGGGTTATGTGCACAATGTTGTAATCGATGAGTTTTTAGCGAAGCATGAAGCTCCTGAAGAATTAGAACTTTATTTCTGTGGACCTCCTATGATGAACCAATCAGTTATCAAAATGGCTGACGATTGGGGTATTCCTGAAGAGAATGTTGCCTTTGATGATTTTGGAGGATAAAGTATAATTACTCATATTGAATATTGAATTTCGAATATTAAATTTAATGTTTTGAAAATATATAATGCCTGAGTGTCTTTGATGCTTGGGCATTTTTTTGATCTCTATAATTTTAATTAAAGGATCATGAAAATGTTTTCACTTCTTTAGTCGCGTGTGTACCACTCATGCTGCGGTATACACTCATAACTTTAAACCAATTTTATCGGTAGCATTTAAAAAAAAAATGTTTGAAGCTTCATTAACTCATCTAGTATAGAAACCATACTGGTTAGAATTCACAATGGTTAGAACAAAAGAAGGACGAAACTCTTTTCAAAGAAATTAACATGAACCTAGTTTGCAGTTAAGCTTCCACCCTTTGTTTTTTTCTGATTAAGAAAGCGGGTAATAATGAGGATGAAAAACACAAAGTAAACGCAAAAGATAATAAAGGAATCAACTCTGTTATAGAAATGATGGGATGTACTTCCATCACTTAGTAATTATATAGATTGATCTTATTAAAAAAGTTGATTGAAGGTTCAAGTATTCCTTCCCTAAGATTGATTTCGTTTTCTCAGCTAAGGTGAGGGGAGCCGATAAATTAATTGCACCTAAAAAATCTATAAATATACCAATGAATAGTACACAAAAAAAGGTCTTAAGAACCTGTGCAAGACTTAAATGAATTCTGATAATCTTATGTGTAAGCCTGCTATTAGTAGTATGGGTAGCGGTATACCAACGTAATAAATCAAAAAGTCATCAAACCAAAAATACCTATAGAGAAATATATTTTTTAAAACCAAAAAGACAACTCCTAGTATCAGCCCATATATAATAATCCTTGTTCTCATTTTTAATATGTTTTTATTACCGGAAATATATATTCACGTTTAAGGGTAAGTGTTGTCTTAGACCTCTTGGAAAACTTTCTTTTTACTTTAATACTATGCACTCCCCGAGAGATATCCTTAATGTCATAGATACAAAGAATACCTTTTGTGTCATTGACGGGGTGACTATAATAATAGCAATTTAATGGCATCACTACTGAATCAATCTCAACTTGTACCCAAGACTGTACTTCTGATAAAATATCATTATGTATGTTGTCTTTGTATTTTCCTACTTCCTTTTTATATTCAGCATTCAATAATTTTATGTCTGCATTTATTTCAGTTATCATCATCTTAAATGAATCTAATCGCAAAGTGTCACTCTTTATTTTAGCTCTCCGGGCGCTATCCCTGTAGCGTTTTTTTATATTATATTTTTCTATTTTTTTTTGTTTTTTGGAAGAATCTAATTTCATGATATATTTATTGTCCGCCTTGTCTGTTGAAAATAATGCCCAAGAAAGGCCCTCCTTAAATATTGGGGATATACTTCTTTTTGACTCTTCGAAAAGACGCTTGTCACGACTGCTAAACTTGAAAAATATAGACTGGAAATCACTCTTCAAGTAATACTCTTTTAGCATGATTTCATTTAACTTATTTACCTCCTTTTTTCTATCTGAATTATCACTATTGCTAATTCTAGCTTGCCTTAGGTCCTCATAATAATTATCATTTATAACAAGACCTTCTTTAATTAGCTCACTAGCTTCTGGATAATATGGGCTGCTATTAATAGTAAAAAGGTAGTTGCCAGTCATAAATAAAAGAATATATGGCACTGAAAAGAAGAATAGCTTTTTAGTATATCTATTGTCTATAAAATTATATAGAAGTGGCCTGTATAAAAACGAAAGTGTAACAAAGCTATAAAATCGAAATATCCAAAAATAGTAACGAGATATGTCTTTGTCTTTTATTCTTTTGAGTACTCCGGTAGTAATAAAATCAATAAAGACAATGATACCACCTAAAGAATATAACATAAAAATTAAACCTAGTGCAACAGCTATAGTATCAGGATTTCCTGAAATTTTATTAATTCCAATTGTAATCAATAAAAAAAATAGCATAAATGAACACATCGAAACGAAAAACAAAAATAAGAGAAATGTATAAGCAAATAATACTGAACATATCCGTTCTAGGCGCTCTATGTAATCATCATATAACCCTACCTTTCTTCTCAGAAACTCCTCGAATACTTCAGAATAATCGAAAGAATCATAATCTATCTCGTCCGACACATATCTAAGACCAATGGCACCTATCCACAGCCCTCTAAGTATGATATGGATGAGTAGATTAATGAAAAATATATACCAGCCAACGTTAAGCAAAACAACAACAAAACCTACTATGTCAGCTATTTCAGTTGAGCCAGCGATTTGACTCATAAATACATCTAAATCAATCAATGAGCTCTTAGCCTCCCAAATACCAAATAAAGCAAATCCAGATATCAACAACTCTAGCTGCCAGCTTTCTTGCTGTAACTTTTCGAGCCATTCTCTTAGGATTGATCTGCTCTCTAATTTATTATTGGGTTTTGGCATGATTGGGTGTATTATTTAGCTAATTCTGAAATTCATACTTCATATAAATCGGCAGTATTCAGAACCAATGTATTAAATACTTTATAGAAAGTATTTAATACATATCTACAAAGGTCTAGATTACATTTATTTGTTAATCTAAATGTAGTAAAACAAATGTCAAAAAAAGAAAACACAATGCCATATTTGTGACTAATGAATTAGTGTCTGGTAAATAAAAACATCTATCCAATCTAGAATTAAATTATTTCATGCAACTGGCTTATTTTCTTTTATCCAAAATCAAAAAGTTTATATAAACCAAAAAATCTATTTACCTTCCACCTCCAATAAATTTCGAAAAATAATAATGGTAGATATACTGACGGATTCAAAGTATTTAAATATTCTCGAAATACATGCTAGTAAGTATGGAGAAGATCTTGATCAAGTTACGAAAGAAGCGGAATCATATCTTAAGGAATTATATACGGAACAAAACCCGCTTGTTCATTCTATGGCTGTACAAGCTTCTCAATACATACTTAGTAGAGGTTATGATCGCACCATAGATACAAATACAGAAGAAGTAAAAGAGTTGTCTAAAATAATGAGACGCCATCCAGTTGCCTTTGTAATGACACATAAGACGTATATAGATATGTTTGTCTTAGCAATTGCATTGGCACGTCATGGGTTACCTATACCGCATATTTTTGCAGGAATCAATATGAGCTTTTTTGGATTAGGTGATATGGGACGGAAGTCTGGAGCTATATTTATAAGGCGGTCGTTCAAAGACAATCCTTTATATAAGGCAGTTCTCAGATTCTTCATCTTACACCTAGTAGATCAGAATAAACACTTCATGTGGGCGATTGAAGGCACACGGTCTAGGACGGGTAAACTGGTATGGCCTAAGATGGGTATCCTTAAATACATAGCGGAAGCAGATGCTCAATCTCGCAATGAGGTTAAATACATACCTGTATCAATTGTATATGATCTAATACCTGATGTTGATCAAATGGTAAGAGAGGGGCGTGGATCAGAAAAGTCAAAAGAAAGCTTTGCTTGGTTCATGAAGTATGTGAAAAACATGGGCGAAGATTTCGGGAAAATAAGTATTAGATTTTCGGACCCTGTTGATATGTTAGCGGAATCAAAAGTAGATACTTCAGTACATGCTATGGGTGACCGACCTAAGCTGCCTAAGTTTGCATTTAATTTAGTGCATGAAATAAATAACGTTACACCTGTCACAACAGGGTCATTGATTTTTACATCATTATTGAGTCAGTTTGCACTTACTAAAATACAATTGGAGACCTCTGTAGTAGAGTTGATGGAGTTGGTGGAGAACCACAAAGCAGATGCGTTAGTAGAAAGAGGTAAACCGCTAAATCAAAGCATACAGACAGCATTAAATCGATTTATCAAATCGGGAATGGTTAGAAAGATCGGACAGGGACACACAACAAAGTATTCGATTGTGCCAGAGAAGTATCTCGCTGCCACTTACTATGCAAATATGAGTGTGCATTATCTTTTCCATCGAGCATTTATAGAGCTAGCGCTTGTTAAACTTAAAATGTCAAGATCGAAATATAGGTTACGGTTATTTTGGGAAGAGATAATGACCCTTAGAGATATGTTTAAATTTGAATTTTTCTATTCAAATAAATTGGACTTTACAGACGAAATAGAAAAGGATTTAGGCTATTTTCATGAGGATTGGTCTAACATATTAAAGGATGAAAAAGCAAATCCCCTGTCACTTTTAGAAGGTAAACATATGTTGTTGTCTCAAACGGCTCTTTCTACTTATATAGAAGCGTATAAGGTAGTGGGAGAATGTTTGAGCAGAAGAGAGTCCGGCGTTTTATATAATGAAGCTGAATTGCTAAATGAGTGCCTTTTTTTAGGAGAGGAAATGCATTGGATGGGTAAGATTCATCGAGTGGATTCTGTTTCCAAACCATTTATTCTCAATGGGATTAGACTTGCTGTCAACAAAGGGCTTATTTCTTCAAATGGATCTATAGATAAAAAAGGAGTCAAACAATGGGTTGCCTACTTAGAAGATTTGACTAAGCGAATTTCAGTATTACAATCATTTATCAAGAAATTTAAAGAGAAGAACGAGCACTTAGCACATATTGAGAGAAACATAATTCCAGGATCAAAAACGGAGAGCGTAACCAGTCCCATATTGGAAGGTGAAAAAGGAGCGCATATAGGTGCATTCTTTGATCTTGATAGAACGTTAATCAAAGGATTCTCAGCCAAGGAGTTTTTCCAAAGCAGATTGTATAGTGGGAAGATGTCTGGTAAAGAAATCGTAGCACAATTTAGCGGTGTTATGGTATATGCATTGGGCAATAGGAACTTTGCAGGGTTAGCGGCGATAAGTGCTCAAGGAATCAATGGTTTAGACGAAAAAACATTCATTGAGGTAGGCGAAGAGGTGTATCTGAAGCATTTGGCTTCTGAGATATATCCTGAATCTAGAGCGCTAGTCGAAGCACATATAGCAATGGGGCACACTGTAGCAATAATATCTGCAGCAACACCATATCAGGTGAATCCTGTGGCTAGAGACTTGGGGATAGAGCATATTATGTGCACTCAAATGGAAGTAATAAAGGGTAAGTTTACTGGGAAGATAGTAGAACCTGCTTGTTGGGGGGAAGGTAAAGCATATGCCGCAAATCAGTTGGCGGAGACGCACCTACTCGATATGTCAAAGAGCCACTTTTATACGGATAGTGCGGAGGATTTACCTTTACTAGAAATAGTTGGATATCCCCATTCTATAAATCCAGATGCCGAACTTTCTAAAATATCATTCGATAATGATTGGCCAATAACGAGATTCAATGATGATAAAAGACCAGGTGTATCGAACTTAGTCAGGACAGGGCTTGCCATTAGTTCCTTAATACCTGCGACCATAGCTGGTGTTTTGTCGGGCACAATATCTATGTCACATAAGGACGGTATTAATTCTATGATGTCTGCAATAGGAGACTTTGGCTGTATGGTAGCTGGTATCAAGATGGTCGTGAAAGGAGATGAACATATTTGGAAAAATAGACCAGCTGTCTTTATATTTAATCATCAAAGTAATGTTGATCTACTCATAATGGCAAAGTTATTAAGACGAGATGCTGTCGCTATCGCAAAAAATGAGTTGAAATTATCCCCTGTTGGTCCATTGTTTATGGCGGCTGGTGTAATATTTATAGATAGAGGTGATAAAGATAAAGCTATCGAAGCCATGGCCCCAGCAGTAGAAGCTCTTAAAAATGGGACATCAGTCGGATTAGCTCCTGAAGGAACGAGAAGTAAAGACTATAGACTTGGTAGTTTTAAAAAAGGTGCTTTCCATTTAGCTATGCAAGCTGGTGTTCCCATAGTGCCCATAGTGATTAAAAATGCGCATGATGTAATGCCTAAAGGTTCGAACTTCATAAAACCATCTGTTGTGGAAGTTGTCGTGCAACCTGCTGTAAAAACTAATCGTTGGAAAGTTGAGGATCTAGATAAACATATTGCTAAGATAAGGAAGGGCTATTTAAAGGAATTGGGTCAGGAGTGATGTGGATTTTAATCAGTTAATACCAATTCTGTTTGAGTATTTTACTTTATATCTTACATTAATATATGCGAAATATTCGGATATGAATGGTATGAGACATGACCATTGAGCTTAAGCATAGCGATGATCGGAAAGTACCTTATTTGTCACATAAGCTTGGAAGCTATTTTATTTTATTTTTCATCATTTGTTATGAGCCATACCACAGGGACACTTTTATACATCAAATCTTCATTTCTTAGAAGCTTTATAAATCGAAAAGACAATGGGATGATATTAGGTAGTAATCTTTCGGAGTCAAAACGGCCTTGAATTTTTTTTTGGTTTTGATTCAAAAAGGATACCCCGATGCTTGCGGCGGAAAACTAATTTTCGAGCAGAGATTTTGTGAGCGTGATACCCCGTCCGCTTGCGGCGGGGTGGTTCATTATCGATTTTTATATTCTTTAGTTGGTGAAGATACTTATGTCGAAACTAAATTAAGAAGAAATGGAGTGTTATTCAAAACCATTCATAATCAGATAACTCTATACCATTTGTTACGATAAAGAATTACATTGCGATAAAGAATTACCTCGCGATAAAGAACGTTTGATAAATTTAGAGAAATCTACGGGAATGGATTGAATAACAGTCCTTTCGAAATAAATTAAACCATAATGAAAGTTTTATTTATAGGCAGCCTCCGATACGACTATATGCAAGACATTGTATACAGTGGTTTGGTGAAGACTCTTGGGGTTAAGGGGGTTGTTGAACTGACATGGAATAAAAAATATCATTTACCTTATAAAGCGTATCCAAAAAATTTAGGGTATGTCAAAAATAGTTTTCTAAAATCATTCCATATTACTAAATCAAATTATGATTTAGTAATACTTGCTGCTACTAAGGTCGATAGCTTCAAAAATTACATAAATATTGCCCCTGAAATTTCATCGAAAGTGCCTGTGATTTGGATTGATGGGGGAGACCGACCTGAAATTGGAGGAGATTTAGATAGGTTGGGCGAGCCAACATTATTAAATGAAGCTAAAACCATTCGTGATTTTGATCTTATTTTTAAAAGAGAAATGAAATTAGGTAATGATTTTGATGCAAATGTAATTCCACTAACGTTTGGTTTTAATCAGTCTCGTTTGCCAAAAAAAAAGTCTAGTTCATCTAAATATGATGTAGCATTTTGGGCTGGAGAATCTCACCCTATTCGCAGCAAAGCTCTTTCCTTATTAGAAAATGAATTTGATTGCAATTCAAACGGAACGACCAAAGGATTAAGCTTTAATGATTTCAATCGTAAAGGAGCGTTTTATTTAGAAGAACTCTCTTCTTGTAAAATAAATATCTCATTGAGAGGGGGTGGGTTTGATACATTAAGGTATTGGGAAATACCAGCGGTAGGAAGTTTACTTTTGAGCGAGCCAGCAGATATTCATATCGAGAATGATTTTGTGCATGATAAGAGTGCAGTATTTTGTGATCCTTCAGTTGATGACATAATCGACCTTTGTAAATACTATTTAAAAGAAACAGATAAAAGAGAACGAATTGTACGTAATGGGAAAGAACATTTGATAAAGTATCATACTGATATAGTTCGTGCTCAGTTTATTTTAGATAAGGCCAAAAGGTTAATTGGGGAATAGAGTTGTCTAGAAAAAATAATATAGTACATAATAGATAGGAAATCAATAACTTCCTCTAAGAGGTTAGCTCTAAAGTCCTTAGCTTTATTTAATCCTCTCTTTTGATTTCCAATTAAACCATTTCAAGCGGTGAACAAAGTAGGGGGTAGTTTCGTTTTTATGTATTTACTTTTATTACAATATGAAAAAATAGGATTTATGAATACAATTATTAAAAGTATTGCTTTTTCTGTTTTTTCGTTTACCAAGGTTTTGGGCAAAACGATGTTGATTTTAATGCAGGAGATAGTTGGAGTGGCTACATGAATGTATTTAACCTTGGCGGTGGTTACGAATTTGGTTCCGCATGGGAAGTAGGGAAGTAGGAATCAACATTGGATGTTTCAGGTAACTCTCTTACGTTGCAACTGAATTTCAATACTTATGCTGATAATCCAGGATATATATATTGGATTAATGCAAGTACAGGTGAAGGTAAAAAGACAATAGAGGCGTTAACTTTCGTAGAGCCTGGGACATTTCTTAATGGTGTTGATCTTACTTTTTCGGGAACCGTTCAATCTAACACATTGGATGCTGGATATACAGTTAAGTATTTCATCACAGCACTTAATCCTGAGAATGAGTACCAAGATGACTTGGATGGAGCAGCAGTTTTTGATCTTCCTACCAGCGGAAATTTTTCAGTTACTATTCCTGGGGCTTCTCTACTACCTGGTTTAATTATCCAGTACGGATTCAGTGTTACCGGTAGAAATGCCAACCCAGATGCCGAAGCTGATTTGGGTAGTATCGTGATTGGTGCGGGGTCTGTGTCCGTAAATGATCTGAAAAACCTGAAAGCGGCAGTAAGTGTTTATCCAAATCCTGCTAATGAAATGTTGTATACCAAAACGGACGTTGAGGTACAATCTTACGAGATCTCAAGTCTTTTAGGACAGACCTTGTTAAGTGGTAAAGTAACTCGTAATGTAGATGTATCAGGCTTAGCAACAGGTGCTTACTTTATTAAGATTCACGCTGTAGAAGGAAGTAAGTTGATGAAATTTGTTAAGAACTAATCAATGTTTTTCTCTTCTTGATACTTTTATATTTAAAAAATAAAAGATCAGGAAATAGACTTTTTCTAAGCATTAAAAAAAATACCACTTCTGAATAATATCGGAAGTGGCATTTTTTAGTGCTTATATTTGAGTCTTTATAAGACCTTACTTTTTCAGAAACGATGTACTCCTCCAGCGTATGAAAAACATGCAACTCTTTTTTACTGAAAATTAAGTTATTCAAATGGAGTTGTATGGGAAGAAACATTGTGAACTATTCTCTTCCTTTCAATATATTCCTACTTATAACTAACTTCTGAATCTCACTTGTTCCTTCTCCAATAGTACAAAGCTTAGAGTCTCTAAAATACTTCTCTACTGGGAAGTCTTTAGTATATCCATAGCCACCAAATATCTGAACCGCTTCTGTAGATGCTTCTACACAAACTTCTGAGGCATAGTATTTTGCCATTGCAGAAATAGTTGTCATTGGCTTACCATTGTTTTTGAGGTAGGCAGCTTTTCTGATCAATAATTCAGATGCTTGAATCTTAGTAGCCATATCAGCTAATTTGAAGCTGATCGCTTGGAACTTTGCAATAGGTTGACCAAATTGCTCTCTTTCTTGAGAATACTTAACAGATGCTTCGTATGCTCCTTTTGCAATACCAAGTGCTAATGCAGCAATACTTATACGACCACCATCTAATATTTTCATAGCCTGGATAAATCCATCACCAACTTTACCTAAGACGTTTGCTTTTGATACTCTACATTCATCGAAAATCATTTCTGCCGTTTCCGACGCTCTCATTCCGAGTTTATTTTCTTTTTTACCTCCTGTGAAACCTGGGTTAGTACGCTCTACGATGAATGCAGTAATACCATGACTATCCAATAAGTCACCAGTACGGGCAAGTACAACAGCAACTTCACTAGAAAGACCGTGAGTGATCCAGTTTTTAGTACCGTTCAATATCCAATCATCACCATCTTCTACCGCTATACACTGCATTCTCATGGCATCAGAACCAGTGTTAGCTTCCGTAAGACCCCATGCTCCGATCCATTCTCCAGTAGCTAGTTTTGGTAGATACTTTTTCTTTTGCTCTTCATTACCAAACTGCAGAATGTGTCCTGTGCAAAGTGAATTGTGCGCAGCTACAGAAAGACCTATTGAACCACAAACTTTAGTAATCTCAACAATGATAGATATATACTCCTGGTATCCTAGACCAGATCCACCGTATTCTTCGGGAACTAAAACACCTAAAAAACCTTGTTGACCTAGTTCTCTCATTAGTTCAATAGGGAATTCCTGAGATTCATCCCATTCCATGAAATTTGGTCTAATCTTTTGATTAGCAAATTGACGGACACTTTCTTCTATAAATTCTAAGTTCTCAACAGTTTCAGCAAGCATTAGGCGTGTAGATTAAGTTCAATTGATATGCAAATCAAAATTATTTTTCATTGCAAGGTTTCATTTATTAGGAATGTAAAGATAACCACTTTGTTTATTATTTAGGCTCTTAATTTTAATTACTTAAATTGATATTTGTAAAAGGATTATTTGTTGATATCTTAAAAGTTGATTTATTTTATACTGCGACTTTTATTATATTTTAATTTATTTTATAAGTAGCTTATTTATCAACGATTCTGAGTTCTAAATATTAACTAATTTTGTGCATCTAAAATAAATGGATATGAAACCACTTGCTGAACGAATGCGTCCTAAAACTCTAGATGATTTTGTAGGTCAAGATCATTTGGTAGGAGAGGGTGCCGTGTTAAAGCGTATGATTGATAGCAATACAGTTCCTTCATTTATATTATGGGGTCCACCTGGTGTAGGTAAAACGACAATTGCAAGTATCCTTTCACAAAAACTCAAGCGACCATTTTACAATCTGTCAGCAATCAATAGTGGAGTGAAAGATGTGAGAGAGACTATTGCAAAAGCAGAGAATGCTAGATTCTTTGACCGTGCTAATCCTATTATGTTTATAGATGAAATTCATAGGTTTAGTAAATCTCAACAAGATTCACTTTTAGGAGCGGTAGAAAAAGGGGTGATTACATTAATTGGGGCTACTACTGAAAACCCATCTTTCGAAGTTATATCAGCCTTACTAAGTCGTTGTCAAGTTTATATCCTCAAACCATTAGAAAAAGAGGACCTTATTTCTTTAGTTGATAAAGCAATTCACAATGATGAACACCTCAAAAGGAAAGAAATTAAGGTTGAATCTTATGATGCTCTACTTCGGGTGTCTGGTGGCGATGGTCGTAAATTACTGAATAGTCTCGAAATAGTAGTATCAAGTTTCGAAAAAGATAAGCCCGTAAATATCACCGACGATTATGTGTTTGAAGTGATACAGGAGAATCTTGCAAAGTATGACAAGACAGGCGAGCAACATTATGATATTATTTCTGCATTTATAAAGTCGATAAGAGGAAGTGATCCTAATGCTACCGTTTATTATCTGGCTAGAATGATTGCAGGAGGTGAAGATCCTAAGTTCATTTGCAGACGTATGATCATATCTGCATCTGAAGATGTAGGGCTTGCAAATCCTAATGCACTTCTATTGGCAGAAAGCGCTTTCCGATCAATCGAAATAATAGGAATGCCTGAAGGAAGAATCATCATGTCACAAGTTGCTGTTTATCTAGCTTGTTCTCCTAAAAGTAATGCTAGTTATATGGCGATCAATAAAGCCTTATCAGCTACTAAAGAAACTGGAGATTTATCAGTCCCGTTGCATCTCAGAAATGCTCCTACTAAATTGATGAAGTCAATCGGTTACGGCAAAAATTATAAGTATTCACATGATCAAGATCAAAATAGTCCAGATCAAGAATATCTTCCAGAAGAAATTTCAGGATCACAATTTTATTCCCCAGGAAATAATGCTTCCGAGCAAAAATTAAGCGCGGTAGTCAGACAAAAATGGAAGGATAAATACGGATATTAAGATTTTATGAGTTAAGAAGCTATAAACTATATAAGTGAGCCGTTGAGATGTTAAGAATCATCAACTTGGATCTATACTATTTTTATTCCATGGCTTTAAATCAACAAATCATCGGAGACCTATTCCTATTTACTATGTCGAGTCACGTGTTTCTCAGGATCCCATTTAAATTCCCAATGATCAGCATATTCTTGCAGTGGTCCTAAGCCAACAGTATTCCTAATGCTGTCTATTTGAAATGGGTTTTCTATAGGTCCGAAGAAGTATTCTCCTGTTGCATCATCTGAATGAATTTGACTACCATACATCTGTTTTTTATCTTGACCTAGAAGGACACGATCTATTAATAATGCTACAGAAGACCACCTTAATTCTCCATCATCTGCCGCTTGCTTTAGTACCGGAAGATATTTTTCTTGTGCTTCTTGATTAGAGTGTTGTATTACCAAGAAGGCTGTTCCCATATTACTTGGACCTACTAAAGACCTTCCTGGGTATCCATGTTTTTCGATAACTTCTTCTATTCTTGCTAAGTTGGCCTCGTCCGCAGCTGTTTGTATTTTCCACAGAGAATCCATTTGAGGTGAGTCCCACCCATATTTATCTTGGATTTCTCTCATATATCCTCTTTGTTCTTGATCGGTTTGTTGAATTTCTTTAAACTCTGCCATCAATTCCAAGTTGATCCCTGATTCTTTAGCAGCCTTTTCCCATCTTTCATTAATGATTTTTTCGAAATCACTTCCTTTTAGATATCCGAATTCTGTATAATTGTCAAAAACACTTTTAGCTTGATCCCAGTTTAGTTCAAATGCTTTGTCGATATTATGTTTAAGTGCTAATTTGTTGTTGGCGCTAAATGCACAAGCGGATGCTCTAAGTGTACTTAATACACTTGTTTGTTTGATTTTGAATGCTTCTTGATATGATAGAAGGCAATCATTATACTGTTTTTTATTCAAGGCAGTTTCTCCCGCTTCTACATGAAGTTTATATTTTGGGTCAGAAGAAGCAAATGCTTGTTGCGATACTAGGTTGCTTGTTGTTGCAATTGTGAATAAGAAGAAGATTAGTCGTTTCATGTTATTGTGATATTTTATTCACTGTAAACTAATTATATATATTGATATAATGGCTACTACTGCAAGGGGTTATAAAGTAATTAACAAATAGGTCACTAAGCTAAATGACACTATTTATACTTCAATTTTAGAATTAATATAGTGCCTGCCAGTATAAAAGTCAAACCATTTGCTAATATAATTGGCAAGTCATTGATGAGAATACCATAGATCAACCAAAGCGTAACTCCTAGAAAAAATAAACTATACATTGTAAGTGAGATCCCCCTAGTATCCTTTGTTTTTATGGCCTTGATTGCTTGTGGAAGAAAAGACAGTGTAGTAAGAACAGCAGCTACGATTCCAATGATTTGTATGTAATTCATAAGTCTATTTTATTAATTGTAGGCTAAAGTGAAATTTTTATTTTATAACTAAGGGTACATTAGTGATTTTTTTAATTTGTATATTATTGACAACTAAAGAATTAGTATTTTGCAATTGAATTCTTTTAAAAATCAACAAACTAATGAAAAACCAACACCTTCTACTCGGTAAGTTTTCACAATATAGATGGTTTCAACTATTATTTACATTCTTATTAATCAGTCAAACTTATAGTATACATTCCCAATGTTTTGATAGTGTGACATTTGTTGACTCAGGAGCGTTTAATTTTACTATTCCTACGGATTCTGCGAATTATATAATAGAAATAGAAGTAAGAGGAGCGGATGGTGGCGATTTCATCTGGGGATCAAATCCTTCGTCAGCTGGAGGTCAGGGAGCAAATATGAAAGCTAGCTATTTGGTGCCAGCTTCTTCGGAATTATTAGTATTAGTTGGAGCATCAGGTCTTGACGGAAATGGAAGCTCTGCAGCGGGTGGAGGCGGTGGCGGTTCCGCTGTTATTATTAATAACAATGAAGTACTAATTGCAGCTAGTGCAGGAGGAGGAGGGGGCCTGCTTGATATTGGTCAAGGAGGATTCGCTAATGCTAATAGCTCTGCCCAAGGAGGAACCGGGATAGAGGGCTCAGGAGGTGGAGGATTTGGAGAATCTGGATCTAACGGAAGTAATGGCACAGGTGGAGAAGCGGGAAGTCTAGGTGGTATTAGTAATGGAGGACTTGGAAGTCAAGATGCTGGAGGAGGCGGTATGGGTTTCGGTGGTGGCGGTGGTGGGTTTGAAGATTCCGGTGGCGGAGGTGGTGGATATAAAGGAGGAGATGGCGGCGACTTATATGAAGGAAAAGGAGGAGATTCATTTGTTACAGATCTTTTTTCTGGATCACTTATATTTGGCATAGCTGGTGAAGATGGAGATGGATCAAACATAAATGGACATGTTACAATATCTTGTCTCCCTGTAACCCTCGTAGAATTAGAGTTAATTACTTTTTCTCAACCACTTTGTTTTAATGACTTAGGTGGTACTTTTGAAGTATTGGCTAGTTCAGGTGTGGCGCCCTATTCCTATTCTCTAAATGGAGGGATATTTGGTGATAATAATATATTTACAGGATTATCTGCAGGAGATTATGTTATCACAGTCAAGGATGGATTAGAAAATACTTCAACTGTAAACGTTACTCTTGTAAATCCACCTCTATTGGTTAATACCTTTTTAAATTCAACGGACAATATCTGTTTTGGAGCGTTCGAGGGGAGTATAGAAATAGAGGGCTCAGGAGGCACAGCTCCTTCTGGTTATTCCTATTCAATTAACGGTGGTTCAGTACAATCGTCTGGGTTATTTACTGGTTTGCCAAGTGGCTTCTATGTTGTTTCAGTTATTGATAATAACGGATGCGAAACTCAAATTACGGCAGATATTATTTCTCCTCCAGATCTTTTAATAACAGCAACCAACATAGTTGGGGTAACATGTCTGGGGGATTCAGATGGTTTGGCTTCTGCATTTGCTTCGGGGGGCGTAGGAGAATATAACTATGCACTTGATGGTGGAGATTTTGATCTATTCGATTCTTTTTCTTCACTAGCTACGGGATTGCATTCGGTAGCCGTAATAGATGAAAATGGCTGTATAGAAACATTTTCTTTTACTATTTCAGAACCAGATCCTATCATAATTCTATCGGATGTAATTGCCATTAATTGTGCTGGCGATTCTACAGGAAGTATTATTATTATAAATGTATCAGGTGGAAATCCAGGGTTTCAATATTCGTTTGACGGACAAGAGGAAGATACAATCGGTATATACAATAACTTAATCGCTGGAATATACAACATAGGAGCAACAGACTTGAAGGGGTGCTCTGCATTTATAGATATTGAGATTACAGAATCTGCACCATTAGAACTGACGACTACTTCTATTACTTCGGCATCTTGTGGAGAAAACGGTGAGGTTATTTTTGATTTGTTAGGTGCTCAAGGTGGAGCTTTATATTCAGTTGATGGAATAGTAGGCGAGTCTAATACATTTATCTTGCCAGCAGGAATTTATTTTGCAACAGCATGCGACAGCCTGGGCTGTGCTGCTTCTTTACAATTTGAGATTAACCAGTTGTCTGATTTGTCAATCGTAATAGATAGTCAAATTGCTGTAACTTGTTTTGGGGCATCAGATGGATCCGTTGATGTCTCTTCAGCGGGAGGAGAAGGAGAGGTGACCTATAGTCTTGATGGTGAGCCTATGGTTGTAACTTCTTTATTTGAAAACCTTGGACCAGGTAATTATATAATTACAGCTTTTGACTCGGTAGGATGTTCATCCAATATTCTAATTACCATTAACGGGCCGGATGAGTTGAAACTAGAAATCGAAAATATAACGGGAGTGGCTTGTTTTGGTGGTGATACTGGAGCATTATCATTTGATATATCTGGTGGGAATGCACCATATAATGTTATCACACCATATGGCACTATTTCAGAGGATAGCTCATTCGTTTCTATATCTGATATTATAGGAGGAGATATGATTTTGTCGATAGTTGATTCTTTAGGTTGTCTTCTTAAAGATACGATTTTAATTGATGAAAACCTTCCATTGCAGATATCGATAGACTCCATTTCATCAGTAAATTGTGCCGAAGCAACAATGGGATATGTTTCTCTTTCTGCAACAGGAGGAGTTGGTAATTATGTTTTTCTTCAAAACGGAATCCTGTCCAATGGTGTATTTGATGGATTAATGGAGGGTAACTACATAATCACTGTGGAAGATAGTCTAGGATGCGAAATGTCTCAAAATGTAGACATAGGTAAAGTAGGGCAGCTAATTTTGCAAGGATTTGGGGTTTCAGATGTATCGTGTAATGGTGGAGAGGATGGTTTATTTACTTTATCTATTCCAAATTCAATAGGCGATATCATGTGGACCTTAGATGGAATATCAAATCCAGATAGTAACTTCATCAATCTAATGGCGGGTCAATACTCCATAACGGCATTGGATTCTTTTGGTTGTTTTTATGACTTTTCGATTGAAGTAAATCAACCAAATGAGTTAATCGGAGAAGTGATCAATTTTAATACAGGTAATGGGACAGATGGCACAATCACTGTCGTAGCCGATGGTGGAACCGAACCATACTTATACTCTATCGATGATAAAGTTACATTTCAAGATAGTGCAACATTTACCAATCTGGTTGTAGGTGATTATACCATAACTATAATAGATATAAATGATTGCGAAGTATCAGTGGATCAATTATTGACGGACATTATTAACGAAGTTTTCGAAGATTTGATCATAAGCCCTAATCCTGCGCTTGACAAGTTAAATATTACAAGAGAATCAGGGAGTAGAAATCAAATCGATGTTATTATCTATGATATGAATGGCCGTATTATAGATTCAAGACCTATTGTCTTTGATGGAAATAAAGCGACAATAAGTATTGATGAAATGCAAAGTGGAGCTTATTTTATAAAATTTATGTATGGGGGGAAGTTTATAGTTAGACGATTTTTCAAAATTTAAGTTTTGATATTACATAACATTATAAAACAAGGGTTCACGATCTAAATCGTGAACCCTTGTTTTATAAGTTTAGACTTTCTTTATATTATTTCCCTTACTAAGAGTGAAATAATTCACTGAATGACAAATGTCTATTTTAGAAATCAAATAAATTATAACAAAACGAACAATCTTAAGTCGATTATAGAATTTTAACTTTTTCAATATTGTTTTCTATTGACATAGATATTATTTGACCAGCCTTATTTTTATAAACAATACTTTGATTACCTTTTGAAGAGTCCTTACTTATAACATGTACAGGCATCGCTAGATTCTTGGCAATTTTTGAATCTAAGCCTAGTGACAATGTGTTCTCTGTAGCATCGCTGATTAGTTTATCTAACATGTTTTTTGACGATGTATCAAAATCTGCAAGCAATACAGTAGTATTAATACTATTGTATAAAGAGGTAACTGAAGTAGCACTTGCTGCAATACCTATTGTACCAACTGTACCTGCTGCGGTAAGAAATGTTCTTCTTTTCATTTTGTTTTGTTTTAAGGTTATCTATTTAACGTTTGGTTTTTCTAATGGTTATCCCATATAGAAGTATAGTTTTGAATGACTGAAAATCATTATGTATATACGTAAAGTTAACAAATTTTTTAGTGCAATTAAAAAGCATGAATTTTGGTCGCCTTAACTTAAGGCAAACTTAGCTGATATGCCATGATGAATTATTCAGGAACTCATCAAACCTGACCCATTACTTCTGCTATTTTCTTCGCCAATCCTTCATCCCCAGTAATTACTAACCTTCCTTGTATCATTGCAGATTCATAATCTAACGAACCTTCTTCTATCTTCTTAAGATGTACGTCTTGTATCGTCAGTGATAACGCAGCAATATCTGTCTTAGATTTACGTAGCGTAGGAGGACTAGAATCGAGATTCAGTACATATTCTGATGGAGTATGTCCTTTTATCAAATACTGCACTTTACCTTCTAATCCGTTGAAAGGCTTAGGGTTTGCTTTGATAAATTTCCGAACCTTAGTGAAGTAACTTGCGATGTTAGCACTTTTTACTTTTGGGTTTTTGATCTTTTCTTTTTTCTCTTTAATCTCTTTTTTATGTTTCAAGATCAACTCTTCAAGTTCGTTTGCTGATTCTAAGATATACCTTGAGAAAAGCGTCATATCAGGAATAGAATTCTTATCAGAAGTCGGACTGATCGTAATCTCGCCATCATAACTTAGGATAGTAATAATCAGCCCCATACCATCTATGATCGGTGCCATACCCATGATGTGTAGTAGCTTATGACCTTGCAGGTAGATTGGTATCTGTGGACCTGGTACATTAGTAATCACTACATTGAATACAGGATTGTGCATCTTGGCTATTCTATATCTAGAATACAACCGTGCAGCCTGATTTGCTACACCAAACGGCACTGTTTCAGCTAGGTTAGAGAGTGTATTTACACTTGCAGCTCCTTGGTAGGTTTTTCCTTTTATAGTGTTCTCATAGATCTTTTCCAGTCGTTCTATTGGGTCTTCTATATGGGTCGCTAACTGCACGAGCATGGCGGAAAGTATATTACCATCATTTTCATCAGTTTCTTTTCGAGTACTGATCGGTACCATGGCCACCATTGGCTTTTTAGGTAATTTTTTCTTTTCAAGCAAATAGCGCCTGAGTGCACCTGCACATATCGCAAGAAGGATATCATTGATCGTCGTACCCATGATCTTCTTCAACGTCTTCACTCTTTCAAGAGAGATGATGGAAGTGTTCCATTTTCGTTCTGAGGCTATAATACCGTTCAGTGGAGTCTTAGGAGCGGTGAATGGTGCTGTAGGTAGATCGAGATGCTGTGCACGAGTCACAAATCCAGCCTTCACCGTTGCTTCCAAAGTTTCCTTTATTATTCTAGGAAACTTAAGTGGAGACTTTGCAAAACCAAACGTACTTTTCAAAACCATGCTCAATTCATTAGGCAGCGGTTTTGGTGTGAATGGTTTTGGCTCAGGAATCGGTAGTGCATCGGGTCCAAAATCAAACAAAACTGCTAGTAGCCCGGCACCTGCCATACCATCGATAGCTACGTGGTGTACTTTCGATATGATAGCAACAGATCCTGGTTTTACCTGTGAAAGATTATCTAATCCTTCTACAAAAGTAAATTCCCATAAAGGACGAGAATGATCCAATGGCTCACTAAATATCTTAGATGCCATCCTTCTCAGACGCTTCCAATCTCCTGGCTTAGGTAGTGCTACATGATTGATATGCATATCGATGTTGAAGTCAGGATCATCAACCCAATACGGATGATCTATACTAAACGGAACATGCATCAATCTCTTTCTGAATTTAGGAATATGATGAATCCTTGATGCAATCAGCTTTCTGAAATCATTGAATGCAAGTGAACCTTCCAGTATGGCTACACTTCCAACGTGCATCGGGCTGGTTGGTGTCTCTCCATATAGAAAAGTAGCATCCATGCCGGATACAGATTTTACATTAGGTAAATTGAGTTTTGATATAAGTTGATTGATCAATTTTATTCGGATTTGAATTTGTAAATTCTATGCTGTTTTTATGCTAGGGTAGAATAGGTAGTCTTCGAGTTTGGTACCCGGTGCGAAGTGCTTCCAGTTGTCTTCGGATTGGTTTAGTCTATCCGCTATGATCCACAGTACGCTAGGATTGACACCAAGGCCAAGATGACTGCCTCTTACTTGTATGTTTTGGTGAATAGCAGTCTCCATTTGTTCCATACAAACCTCCCAAGGGACTACACCATCTTCTTTAGAGTATATAGCTGTTGTTGGTAAAGGTGCGGGAAGCGGTATATCTTTTATCAAATCGGGATCTACTCGTGATATACCTTCTCCTTTAGTAATCAGATCGTACATCCACTTAGCATTATTGGGTTTTGTTATTCCTTTGAAAGGAGAACCCAGTGTAATCACCTGTTTGATCATATGAGGTCTAGCTTTGGCAATCTGACGGGCAAATACGCCACCTAGACTCCATCCAATAAGGCTGACTTTCTGACCATGCTCAGCATATAACTTTTCTACTCGATAAATCAGCAAGTCGAGATACTCTGCACTTGCCAAATTCCTTCCTTCCCCCCAACCATACACAGTATATCCAAGATTGAAGATGAATTTCCTCAACGGTACAGTAGAAGTATCACTAGCTAAGAATCCTGGTAATATCAAAACAGGATGTTTATCTCCATTTTTTGGCAATCTACTTGCCCATCGATATGGATAATGCAGACCTAATTCTAGTAGTGCCCGAGATGCTTCTGTAAGACTCCATATCAGGGAAGGTCTTTTTATCTTGTCTTCTGTTTTTGACATTGCATTATTTATATATTCGCTCAATATATTACTTCTTTTTATATTTGTGTAAGACAAAATGTTGAAATTTGGTTTTCATAGCATTCATTTTATCTAAAACCAAGTGTTTTGGCAGTAGATATATTGATATAAAAAAAGGTCAGAACCCTGAAAGAGCACTGACCTTATACAATCTACTTACTAAAAACTTACTTTGTGAAATTTTATTTCGACAACTTTGTCATTCTTTTTTTACCATTTATGATCTGAGTTTTTGCAGATTCCAATACATCGAAGACAAGATCTTGTTGTTTTGCTGATACTTTTAGCCCTCCTTGGATTGCTTTTTCAGCTACTCCCTGCCACTCTGTAGTTCTTTTGATTCCCATATCTACTACTTCTTCTGCAGTATCAAATACGAATTTATTAAACATTACGATTCTTTCTTTTGCAGCTGCTACGAAAGTATTTGCTACTTTATTTGATTTATTATTTGCCATTACTGGTTGTTTTTATTTGATTAATTAATGCGTCAATTTAAAGACCTAATTACTTAGTTGCTTTTGCAGCTTCTACCCATAGATTAGTATCAAATGATGCATATCTATTTCCTGCCTTTGTTGCTACTATTTTTAGAGCTACCGGAGTTGCTTCTTTAAGTTGAGCGATGTTTTTAATGCCATTAGCATTCATTATGTTAGCTAAGCTAGGTCCAATTCCTTTGATGTTAGTCAAATCAGTTGTAGATTCTGCTTTTACTACTTTTTTAGGAGCTACTGTAGCCGCTGGTTTAGTTGCTATAGCTACCACTTTTTTTGCTACCACTTTTTTGGCAACTACTTTTTTGGCAACTACTTTTTTGGCAACTACTTTTTTAGCAACTACTTTTTTAGCTACTGTATTTACTGCTACTTTCTTAGTAACTGTCTTTACAGATTTCTTCGCTGCAGGTTTTACAGTCTTTGCGATTTTCTTTTTAGCCGCAGTTGGTTTTTTAGCTGGGGATTTTTTTTCAGAGGTTGTAGTTTTTACAGTTTTAGTAATCTCAGCTGTTTTTGCTTCGATTGTTTTTTCTGCAGTTGCAGCTACCTTTTTTATAGAGTCAGTTGCTTTAGTGATTGTTTTTTCGACATCACTTTTTGCATTGGCTACATAATCCTTCGCATTATCGATCAAGTCTTCCGCCGTAGGCATAGCGTCTACTTTTTTACTGATCGTTTTAGTCAATGAGTTGAACTCTTTAGTCATTCCAATTAACTTAAGTGCTCTTTTACCGCCTTTTACAGCTAGATTTTTCACATCTGCTATTGTGTCTATAGTTATTTCTACTTGTTTAGCTACAATAGGTTCGCCATTTCTGATGATTTTACTAGCTATTTTTTGAGATTTTGAAACAGTATTTACAGTCTCATCTATCAATAGATTTGAAGCATCGATCAATCCATCATGCATAGCACAACCAAACTTGAATATTGCTTTTTTGTTTTTTACTAACATATTGATGTTCGAATTTTTAGTCGCCATTATTTAACTATTTATTGTTTGTTCTAAAATGATGATGCAAAGATGAGATAGGCGAGTTACAAATGAGTTACAAATGAGGTTAGTATTAGTTTATAAGACTTGCTTGTTCTGTTATCAAGTTTAAAACAATGACTGCTCCTCATCGATGCCAAATTAATTTCAATAGTTTTGAAAACGATTCATATACAGATAAACAAATTTGTAATCATTGAACAATAGTTTAAGTTGCGACAAACATTATTCTACTAAAACTGTTATTTTTTTATTTGGATCAACTATACACTTAATGCAAAACATTCATAATATATCTAACATAGTAACTAGTAAAGGGAGAAGTTTAATAGAAGCAACTTTTGAAACGCCCGTTTTACTTGTCTTTCTGAGACATTTTGGCTGTATCTTCTGCAGAGAAGCTATGTTCGATATAGGTAAGAAAAATGAGGAGTGGGCGAACAAGAACATCAATGTTATTCTAGTGCATATGTCTGATTTCGAAATAGCGGAAACGTATTTTAAAAAATTCAATGTAGCTGGGATTGAGAACATTTCTGACCCGAGTTGTAGTTTATATGCTTCTTTTGGTCTTGGAAAAGGGACGGTTAGCCAACTTTTTGGTTTAAAAAATTTTATCAGAGGATTCCAAACTACAGTAAAAGGCATTCCAATTGGAATACGCCAAATTGGTGATGGATTCCAAATGCCAGGAGTTTTTCTTCTGAGAGACGGGAAAGTACTTGACTCTTATATTCATTCCTCCGCAGCGGATAGACCAGATTATGAGAGCCTGATGGAGTGTTGTGCTAATTAAGAAATTGTAGTAATATCAACGGTAACATTATGGTGCCATCCATCAGTCCACTAAAGTAATAGTCATCAGATTTATCTTTTACAAAATAAATCAAAAGTCCTGTTATCGCATACGCCACTACTGCTGAATTGAAACCAGTAAATAGAGTATTGTAACTGAGATATATTTCTATAATAATACACAATAATAAAAGACCAATCCCCAAGATAATTGACTTCTGTTTTCCCAATGCTGATGGAATAGTTTTAACATTATTTGTTCTATCTACCTCTATATCTCTAATATCAAATGGGATAGTGATAGCTATAAAAAAGAGAACCCTTTCTAAGAATAGAGGTACGATGATTTTAAAACTAATTCCAGCTTCGTATAGAGGTATAGATTCTGAAACTATAGCCCATACAAAGGCAATTAAGAATATTTTTACAAAAGAGAAGTCTCTCAGTCGCATTGATTTTCCAAAGACGGGTAGAGTATAAAGGATAGAAATGATTCCAGCTACTAATAGTAATTTCATCCTAGAGAATGAAAAGCCGAAATATGTATATGTACAAGCCAATCCTCCAACTATAGCATAAACAATGATGTGGGTTCTATATTCTGAGATCACAGCAAATCTGCCTTGATGCTCAAATTTACGTACCTTGTTCATTCCAATTATGCGATGCAAAGAATAAGTGAATATTGTGCTCGATAATATAAATATCAAATAATTAAGGTCAACATTTAAATTGAATCTCTTTATGGTAAATAGATATAGAAATACGCAGCACCAACCTATATGCAAGCTGCTATATAAATAAAGATTGATAATATGTCTGAGCGTAATATTCATCTAATTATGTATGTATATATTATTACTGATAGATTTTTTTATTTTTAAAAATACAGGTTCTCTGTAGGTATTATTACTTGTCATAGATGCATATTTAATTTCACAAACGTAAATAGGTTCTATCCATATCGTATTTTGCCCTTCTTTAATAATATCTGAGATTGGTTTTTAGGTGTGGAAACCTTTTTGATAATCTTCATTGCACTCTTGATTTTAGCTTGCTCGAACTATGTTCCTACCTTTTCATAGTAGACTAATTTACCAGCTTCCATTTTTGCAAGATGTAAAGAACCTAATAATGAAGATCTATCTCCTTTTCCTTCATTGTATCCAATAACTATTGCTTCATCAGTATCTCTAACTTTAATTTTTAAACCATGATTTTGATCGATTTCCGGTATCATATTTACTTCCTTTGAGTTTTCTCATTATCCCTTCCATGCCTTGGGCTTAAATAGCTTTGAAAAGCTCTTTCCTATCTTCAAACGATTGAGAATATCGCATATGTTCTTCTACTTTTAAGTTGACACTCAGCCATTCTCTTCTCCTTTCTATTGGAAGGTGCATTATTGATAATCCATCTAAGTACAAACAATCAAATGCATAGAATACAGTTGGTTTTTTCTTAGCTGCTTTTGCAATAGCAGCTTTCCCAGTTAGGTGCATTCTTCCTATTACTTTGCTAAAATTAGGAGTTTCATTTGGATTTAATGCTACTTTTTCCCCATCTGCTATTATTTCTTGCGGTTCTTGGGTAGAAAATGATTCTGCAATGAGAGGGAATTTTTCATTGAGGTCATTGCTGTTTCGAGAAGTGATTTTTATATATTTTCCTTTTTTCTGAAGTAGTACTCTTATTCCGTCCCACTTTATTTCATGGAAGTAGCTTGTATTGTTAGGTATTTTATCTCCCATAGAAGCGAGCATCGGCAAAACATATTTAAGGCTCTTGATTTTGCTTTCTTCTATATCCGTATCAACCAATCATTGACTGTCTTTTGTATTTATGAGGTTGAAAGTGACTTTTCTCTTTTCTTTACTCATTTTGATCGTTACGCTTGGATTCTGTTTGATATATGTTTTTGCTAGCGCTTTTACAGTAATCATTAAAGTCGCATTGTCATATTGTGGTGCAATCGGCACATAAATATGAAGGCCTTTACTTCCACTCGTTTTTATAAACGGATGATATCCATAACTTTCGAAAAATGGTTTTAGATTCAAAGCCAATTGTTTCACGACATTAAAATCAGCTGATTCAGGTGGATCAAGATCAAATATAAAGGGACCAGCAAATTTGAGATGATTTGACTTTATCTGCATTGGGTGCAGTTCTAGAGGCGCTAAGTTTGCAATTCAGGCAAGAGTTGCTGTCTCATTTGCCATGATGTATGTTATATCATCATCTTTATATACTTTGACGGATGCTGCCCATTGTGGTGTCCAGTTTGGTTTATTTTTAGAATGAAATCGATTTGCCATTATACCATCAGGGAAACGAATCAGAGTCAAAGGCCTTCCACTGATATATTTCAAAATATAGGGCGCTGCAGTAATATAATAGTTGATTATTTTAGCTTTCACGATACCTGCCGCTGGATACAGCACTTTCTGAAGATTTGAGAGTTTAAGTCTTCTTCCTTCTATTTCTGTTATGATTTCTTTTTTAGGCAATGGTGCGTTAAGTCGGTTATATGAATATCTACCTGTCAAGTTTCACAAGGTTGCAAAGAGAAGCTAGCTTATAAGATTAGATTTAGGTAAAATTAAGAAAAGGTTTTTAAA
>JBLHWH010000060.1:0-31395 GCA_047628935.1 Halioglobus sp.
TTATGATGGCATCCTTTCGACTATCACCATGTCGTCTCATTAGCAGTTTCTCATACTTCACATCGTGCTTCTCTAACCATCTCAGGGTTTCCGCTTTATAGTTATCAGTTCTTCCAGACAAGAGGATAATCTTCGTTCCTTGATCCGAATACGATTTTACTAGATGAGCTACCGGTTCATTGAGTAGATCTTGTTCACACTTCGATGCATCGAATGGATTTCTACCATTCATCAGCGCCAAGGTTCCATCTAGATCGCAGATGATCGCTGGCTGGAGTTGTTCATCCTGCTCTGCATATTTCGGGCCTCTCTTCTCTTTAACTCCATGCAATTGATTATACATTTTTGTTATTACTGATCGACCAACTGGCACCTCCCGTTTCTTATCTCTTTTCACAGCCTCTTCCAATGAGATTTCAAATTCTTTGGTTTCAATATCTACTTTCACACCTGTCTTTTTAAAATGCTCTCTCGATAGATCCGTGATTCTTGTGGTATGTCTTTTTGATATATTCGTATCATCTACCACTACATTCTTACCAGCTCGTAATGCCTCTATGATAACGTGATCCCTCAATGCTTTCACAAATTTCTCATTCTCTTTTGAGAAGTGATATTCATCTAGCATATGTCGCAGATCATCTCGATTCACTCGTTTCCAAGTATCAGGATTAGACTTTATTAATTGTTTTGCATAAGTCGACTTTCCAGATGCTGGAATTCCTTTTAGTATTAATATTTTTAATTTATTATTCATTTCGTTTTACTTTTTTAAGTGATTTATTGTGTTTAATTAAAATTCAGAATTCAATAATGCTCAACTTTATCAAATGGCCTTTCATATATTGGTCTCAACATCTTCCAGATTGATCTCGAATAATCTCTTTTGTCCATCATATCGAACATTACTTTTGGATATCCGCAAGTCATAATGTAAGCCGCAGTTTCTTTTCTAGTGTCAAATAACTTCATTTGGGATTTTGCTATTTGCTCTATTGTCTCATATTGCGTTTCCATTTCATTCTTTTTTTCTTTTATCCAATTATAGAATTCATCTGGCACTTGCTCAAGTATTTCATCCATCGATTGATTCGTCTTCAGATATTCCCATATCGAAATAGAAGAAACCTGAGTGATAATCTTGTGTAATCTAACATACTCTTCGAATTTCACTTTCAATCTATATCCGTCTGGATATTTGATCACAAATCCCTCTTTATTTTCTTCTTCCAGTAATTTCAAAGCATTGATATCATTTACACCATCATATCTCTTGACAAGTGGAAATCCGATATCCTCCAAAGGCAGATCTAAACCTGTTTCAATATCAATCATAGCCAACAGGACTAGTTTTTTCTCATCACCATAGTCAACCACAATTCTATTTTCTGGATATATGATTTCAAATAGATAAGTTACACCCATTTTCATCTTTGCTACCGAATCATAATATCTAGACTTCAACAATTCATTTGCTTTTACTGATTGGTCAGAAATAAAAGAACCTCTTGTAGCAATTTGGATCTTGCCATCCATTACATATGAAATACCTAATGAACCATCCATCTTCTCATACACTTCGAATGTAGATTTTGGTACTTTTTGCCCCTCATACTCTCCAAGATTAAAAAACTTAGGAAAAGGCCTTGCTATCACATTACCCTCTCCGTCAAGAATCAAACCTCTACATCCAAGTGTAACTTCATTCCATAATCTATCATATTGCGCTTTTGCAGAATAGTTATATATGTACAGCTCAGACGAAGGATGCTTTTGGCAATTAAGGTATCTTTCTTCCAGCATTTGATTTAATAGTGATATATTTTTCATTGTTTTATTATTTATAATACAAAGATGAAATAGCACTACGCATCCTATTTGCGTTGTTGATTTTATTTTTACCTTTATCAAAACTATTTACAAATGCCAGCAAATAGAAATGCTCTAATAAGATACAAAACACTAGATAAGTGTCTACAAAATCGATTTCGAAAATGGACATTGGATGATTTAATCGATGCTGTATCTGATGCCCTATATGAATACGAAGGCATAGATAAAGGCATCTCAAAACGAACAGTACAAGGCGACATCCAAATGATGAGATCAGACAAACTAGGATACAACGCCCCTATCACCGTAATCGATAAACGTTATTACACCTATGAAGACAAAGACTATAGTATCACCAACATCCCGCTCACAGACCAAGATCTGAGTCATCTGACAGAAGCAGTCGAATTTCTTAAACAGTTCCAAGGGTTTAGCCATTTCAAGCAATTGGGTGGTATGGTGCAGAAGCTAGAGGATCATATCTATTCTGCAAAAGAAAAACAAAAACCTGTCATCAGCTTTGACAGCAACCCTAATCTACGAGGACTAGAATACCTAGATCAAATTTATCAAGCTATCATCAAGAAGACCGTACTTAAGATCAGTTATCAATCATTCAAGGCTAAGCAACCGACAGATGTAGAGTTCCATCCCTATCTTCTCAAAGAATTCAACAACAGATGGTTTATCCTTGGTCGAAAGGGTGGGCAGCGTAACGTAATCAATTATGCACTGGATAGAATCCAAGGCATAGAACTACTCCCAAACAAACACTACCATGAAAACGATAGCTTTGATCCTGACACATTCTACAGAGATGTTGTAGGTGTAACTGTCATGCAAGGCATGAGGCCAGAGAAAATCGTATTTCGAGTCAATAAAAAGAATGCACAATACGTAATCACAAAACCCATCCACCATAGTCAAAAACTGCTCTCCCAAGATGAAGATGGTGCTACATTCGAACTATTCATCAAGGTCAATTTTGAGCTGGAGCGAATATTTTTGGGATATGGAAATACTTTGGAGATTCTTTCTCCTCCTAAATTACGCCAAAGAATAAAAGCTGTTTTTGAAGAGGCAATGGGGATTTACGAGTAGTTAAATTTCTCATCACTTTAAAAACATGTATCGAATAACTTAGGAATAAATCAATAATAAAGTTACATTCTTCTGCTTGATCTTTTTCCCTTCTTCTGCGTTAAAAAGCCTCGCCTATGCTCTGCATTGCCTACGTTTTTTGCCTTGGAGAATGAAAAAATATCTGCACATAAAAACGTACTTTATTAATATATCATTCCTAAGCCTCGCCTATGCTCTGCATTGCCTGCGTTTTTTGCCTTGGAGAATGAATAAATATCAGCACATAAAACGTACTTTATTAATGCACCATTCCTTAGAAACCAAAAGTGATATAAATGTGTTAACTTTGGATATATAGATGAAATTATATTTATTGTTAAAGAAAGTGATGATGGTGGATATCTTGCCTCTGGGCTTAACGATGCGATCTTCACTGATGGAGATTCTTTAAAAGAATTAAAAGAAAATATAAAGGATGCTGTCCGATGTCATTTTGATGATGACAACCCAAAAATTATCCGTCTCCACATGGTGAGAGAGGAAGTATTTGCCATATGAAGAATACCAAGAAATATTACAGGTAGTCAATTAATTAAACTTCTCAAACCCTTTGGATATAAAATAACTCGACAAGTCGGCAGCCATATTCGATTGACAAGCGACTTAAGTGGTCAACATCATATTACGGTTCCCAACCATGTTCCAATAAAAGTAGGAACTCTATCCTCAATTCTAAGTCGGATAACCGAACAGCATGACATGACTAAAGCAGAATTACTTACAACGCTTTTTAAATAAAATAAACCCTACTTATCACCAATCTACTCTTTTGAGTATACAGTTACCCCAAAGGCAATGTCGATTTATTCGACACTACGCGATAAAATCTACTCTTTATAATAATAAATGTCGCTTTATGTGACTTTTAATCTATCTTTGTGCCCCGAGAGCATGATTCCAGGATTGCTATCGGTTTTGTATTCACAAAATGATAATAGACATGTTTGAACGCGCCGTATTGCACATGGATTTGGATTCTTTCTTTGCTTCGGTAGAAGTACTTAAGAATAGTGAACTCAAAGGAAAACCACTCATCATCGGTGGCACGAGTAACCGTGGCGTAGTCTCTTCTTGCAGCTATGAAGCTCGACGATTTGGTGTACATTCAGCCATGCCTATGAAGATGGCCCTTCAACTCTGCCCCAATGCTACCGTACTTCGTGGTGACATGGATAGTTACTCCTATTACTCCAATATGGTGACCGATGTAATCGCCGAAGAAGCACCTGTATATGAGAAAGCATCTGTAGACGAATTCTATCTCGACCTCACGGGCATGGATCGTTTTTTTGGCTGCTTCAAATGGTCCGGAGAACTCCGTAAACGGATTATAAATGAAACAGGACTACCCATATCATTTGGTCTGTCCGTAAATAAACTTATCTCAAAAATCGGAACAGGAGAAGGTAAACCGAATGGCACTAAACAGATAAAACGCGGTGTAGAGAAGCAGTTCATCGCCCCCCTACCCGTCAAAAAGATCCCTGGCGTAGGCCAAAAAACGTACAAAAAGCTCAGCTTCATGGGTGTGCGGTCAATCAAAACACTGAGCGAGATCCCTACCCGACTGCTCGAACGAGAATTTGGAAAATTCGGTCGCCAACTATCGGAAAAAGCCAATGCTATAGACAACTCTCCTATCGTTCCTTACAGCGAATCTAAGTCTATGTCCAAAGAAAGAACATTCATGGAAGACACCCTCGATCTGCGTATGATCCGCAATATGCTCATAGATATGTGCGACAAACTCAGCTTCGAACTCCGAGCATCCAATAGGCTCACATCTGTGATCACTGTCAAGATTCGATATGCGGATTTCAATACATTTACCAAGCAATGTCGGGTCTCATATACTGCCCAAGACAATGCCTTAGGCAAATATGCTCTTCAGTTATTCGACAAAGTATATGAACGTCGTCAACTGATTCGTCTCATAGGTGTCAAATTCAGTGGATTGGTCCATGGTAGTTACCAGATTAGCCTCTTCGATGATAGCGTGGAACGAATTCGTTTATTGCAAGAGATGGATGGTATTAGAAAACGATTTGGGCCGGATGTCATTGGACGGGCGAGTGCGTTGAAGTGAAAGGTGAAAATAAGGTCTCGCAAAGACACAGAGGACGCAGAGATTTTTTTTGTAATGTTGTTCGCCCCTCTTCTCCTATCTTTTCCTTCTGGAGCCATGATATTATGCTTAACATTTTGCAGACAAGTGAGTTAAAATTCTAAATTATCATCGAATTTTCATGTAGTACTATTGGACAATTCCAAGAGGGAGCTTTCCTTTTTTCCTTCTTTCGCGAACTCCGCGCCTTTGCGAGACAATCTTTTCTCACCTCCAAAATGAACGATTCCTCCTCATAAATCATTAAAACACTATCCTACAAAAAGATAAATCAATCATGGAACTCGACTTTGATAAATTACATGCTGAATTTACATTCACTACTTCTCGATCTGGAGGTAGCGGTGGCCAGCATGTAAATAAAGTGGAGACCAAAGTGACGCTTCGATTTGATGTACAAGCTTCTCAGATATTATCGGATATTCAGAAAGCAAAAATATTAGCTCGACTCAAGAATAATATCAATCGTAAAAAAGAACTTATCCTTCATCAAGAAACCGATCGATCTCAATTAACCAATAAACAGAAGGTGATCAAGAAATTTGACCGACTGATCAAAAAAGCATTGAAAGAAGAAAAAAAACGAAAGCCTACTCGCCCATCAATCGCATCGAAAAAACGACGACTCCAAAGCAAGAAAAACCGATCCGATATCAAAGCGGGAAGAAAGAAGATTACCGATTATTAATATTCCAAGCCTCAATCCTTACACCCTCTCCTGAATAATACCAGACAGACTATCAATGAGTCCATGCTGTTGTAAGATTTTTCACTATAGGTAATTGTAAAACAACTCCATAAAAATTTATACTATTACATTGATTTCAATATAGCGAAATCACACCTTAGTCTCTTGCAGTCTTTGCACATACCTTTTAATTTCTTGGGTCACTTTCGGAGCTAATATAAAAGTAGATACCATGGTAGGAATTGCCATTAAAGCAAAAACTCCATCAATCAAATTTAGCATCACGCTAAAAGGTGTTGTAGCAGCCAAAATGATACTTAATATATAGAAATAATTATAGTAGTGTTTTTTATCCGCACCTATAAGAAATGATAGACATTTTGTCCCATAGTAGGAATAAGAGAATAAAGATGACAAACTAAAAATAAAAACACATATCATAAGTAAATACGGTCCTATTCCCGGCATGGCTTCCCCAAATGCAGAAGCTGTCAAACTAACCCCATTAGTGGTAGTGGTTTCCCATACTCCAGTAACTAATATGGCTAAAGCTGTCAAAGTACAAACCAACAATGTGTCTATAGCCGGACCTAGCATAGCGACTAAGCCTTCTCGTACAGGTTCATCCGTTTTGGCCGCTCCATGTGCTAGAGGGGCTGTACCTATGCCAGCTTCATTAGAAAATGCTCCTCTTCGAATTCCATGCAAGATCAATGCTCCGAGAACACCTCCAAACATTGGGTCTCCTTTATAGTTTTCCGCAGCAAAAGCATCGGTTACCATCATCACTAGATATTTAGGCACCTCTTCATAATGAGAACCTAGAATAATCATTACAAAAACAAAATAAAGTAAGACCATACTCGGCACCAACTTAGCCGCCGTACTGCTTATTCTTTTCAATCCGCCAAACATTACTAGGGATGTCAATACGATTAATACAATAGCAATAATCATATTAGACGCAAAGCTTACTTCTACCCCATTGGGTATTAAAACAATGTCATTAATCGCCTGAGTTAATTGGTTAACATTTACCACAGGAAGTGCTCCCAACATTCCAAAAACACTAAACATAACTGCTAGTGGTTTCCAAGATTCCCCTAACCCTTCCATTATAAAGTACATGGGTCCTCCTTGTAATTCTCCCGCACTGTCTTTTCCTCTATACATTATTGCCAGAGTCGATGTAAAAAACTTAGTAGACATTCCTACTATAGCGCTTACCCACATCCAAAACATCGCTCCAGGACCACCAATAGAAATAGCTACAGCAACTCCTGCAATATTCCCCATACCAATAGTAGATGACAGTGCTGTTGTCAGTGCCTGAAAATGACTTATTTGACCAGCGTCATTGGGATCATCATATTTCCCTCGCAGTACTTGAATAGCATGTCCTAGATATCGGAAAGGCAAAAATCTAGAAAGTATTAAAAGATACAATCCTCCACCAATAAGTAAAAAAACCAATGGAGGGCCCCAAGCATATGAAGAAAAGTCTGCAATTAATTTTTCTATTGACTCCATCCAATTATATATTTTTGTCAATATAGTGAGTTCTTGAATCAAACAAGAAGGATCAATATTACTTATTATTGATAGTATACGCTTCAATCCTTACAATCTATCTGGATGATATCAGATAGATTATCGATGAGGACGTGTCCATTGTAGGGGTATACAACAGGTACCTTATAAAATGCCTGAATTGTAATAAAATCAAAATCTTCTGTAGGAGTAAAATCTAACTCTATGATCTCCCATTATGAATTAACTATTGGATTTGATGTCGCTAGTAATTCTTTTGTATTGCAAAATCCATTACCTCCCTATATACGGATGACTGCTGGAGTGGTATAATTATAAGTTTGCTTTTTATCTCCTTTTTGTTTCAATTTCAATCGTGAACCACTCATATGTTTTTCTGACCAAGCTGCAGCCATAGATAGTTTATAACAACTCCCTGACAACATTGGCGTCATTGTTCCATTTTCGGTTGTCAATTCTTGACTTACAGACTCCCAAGAATCATTATCTCTGACGACGAACCCTATATACGTTTTTCCTTCAAATGCTTCTTTATGAACACTCCAAAAATCCATAGGATGTATGTCGGGTGCTGACTCGTTAGGAAAATTAATAAGCCCGCAATCGAACCAGTCTTTAATTTCTCCAAATTGCCCACCCTTCCTTGGCGTATCTTCAAAAGATGGGTTCTTTAAGACAATCTTATTCATCTGAGAAAATGACAGAAAGTAAAAACAGATAAAGAACAAGGACAATAGAAACTTCATAAGTTAGATTTAGTTTGTAATTAGTTATTTAATTATGTCTTACAAGTCTAAACGAAATCTCCATTCGATTATCATCATTTCGTCAGTACCTTAACAATATCTTCTCACAAGATGATCCTACAACAAAAAATCCTCCAACAAGTAATTAACTTATTGGAGGAATAACTTCAACCATTCGGTCTATATCACCAAGAACTATCGCTCAACCACTATTTTCTTAGTCGTCGAATGTGTTCCATTATTTAGTCGTACTAAGTAGACCCCATCATACAAGGTCTGTATATCAAAATAGGCAATCGTACTTCCTTTTGATATCATTTTAGAATCTACGATTTGACCCCTTACGTCTATAAGATCTACTGTTATGTCATTTCCTACCAATGTATTGATCTGTACAGCTATCAAATCTGATGTGGGATTAGGAAAGATAGTTACATCTGTACTATTCAAATCTAATTCATTCGTTGCTACAGTTCCGTCATATACTGTTGTTGCCACATCTACTGAAATTACATCTCTTTTTTCATAATTTCCATAAAAAGTGGGCCCAACTACATACGGATAAGTAGAATTCCAATTTTCATCTACTGTTGCGAAGTATGCATATGTACCATTTGGATATTCTGGTGTAACACATTGTCTCCCATTGTGAACATCAAGATAATCATCCGTATCATGCGCTACCCATTCGTAATCTTCCCTGAAGTATCCTAAGAAATACGTAGAACTGATGACCGGACCATCTGCTACGTCTGATCCATCAGCATGTGTTTCTCTTACTGTTATATTTCTCTGTTGGTATCCTGAATTTATTCTTAAGACTCCTCCTGTACCATCCGCATTGGCATATCCATATGCACCATAAATAGGATAGCCATCATAAGCATAGCCAATAAGAGGTGAATGTTCTTCTGGGTTAATAGCATATAGACCATCCGCATCATATAGATTACAGATATCAGACACTACTTCTATATCGAGTTTGAATGCAGAAGGGTTCTGGTGATGATGATAATTACCCATAGCAGGGTGTGCCTTCGAACAATCAAAACCTGACTTTTCTGCAGGTATTGCATCTCTCGTCCAATCTGTTTGAGCTGTCGGTCCGCCTGGGCATGGAGGGTTTCCAGGGCCACCACAAAGTGCATTCGTATTAGGATTCCAGCCAACTCCATCTCTATAGTCAAAAAGGGAAACTCCGTTCACAAATATTCCAATATTACCGCCAACAGTATTATCTAATGTCCCCGTATTGGGGGTAGGATTTAGTGGCATTTTATATATCGCATCCTGATCAGAAGCTTGAGAAGGATTGCCGTCAGAAAATGGTCCTGTAGGGTAAGATGGTATTCCCTTTGTATGTACAAAAGCAAAAGCATCAGAATATTCGATTTTTTGGCAATTTACAAGAATGTTATTATCTATCGCAGTAGAATTACCTGATACATAATAAGTACCTGTTTCTGTTGTGTTCTGCAGCCAAGAAGTAATGGCAGGCGATAATTGTGCATGCACAGAAAAACTGAAGGTCGCACAAATCAAAAAGCTGAAAATTGTTTTCATAGTTTTAAGTTAGATTTCCAATTAGACATAATAGTTTTAAAATTCCTTCGCTAAAGAATGCTATATTTATATTATTCTTCTAATTATATGCTTAAATACACTAATTTGGAAGATATCTTTCGAATAGCAGCTTAATCATATGGAACAAAAATATAAAGACAAATACAAACCACTCGATCTGGAGGCCACAAAAGAAAAAGATTTTGCGTTGATCAACTGTCCAAAATGTAGTTGTGAGACTCCAGCAGCAAATATTGATCTATCTGATAAACTGGCAAAATGTGATAACTGCAATGCTATATTCTCCATAAAGTATAAAGTGGTCGAATTGCAAACTGTCACCCTAAATGAGGAAATAGCAAAACCTGTTGGAGTTGACATTTTAGAATATAATGGCCAACTTGAGCTCACTTTAGATCAGCCAGTATCAATACTACATATATTATCAGTTTCTTTAAGTCCATTTCTAGCTTTTATGTTCTTGGGAGTTTTTGCTTCTAAAGGTGTTGCTTTATTGGCTTATCTATCCGCGGCATTCGCGTTTGCTTTTATATTTTCTCTCGTTAGTCTTATCAGATATAAACGGAATAAGATATTTATGACGGCAACGCAAGAAGAGCTTTCTATTGAATATAGGCCGAAGAACTTTGTCAATGATAAATTCTATTCCGCTAAAAGTATAGAGCAGTTGTTTGTAACAAAAGACCCGCATGGACTATGTCTACAAATGGTCATCAATGAATCGGAAGGCCAAAAAACACAAAAATTAATTGGTAGGTTTTCTGACATTACAAAAGCAAAGTATATAGAACAAGAAATAGAAAAATTTCTAGGAATTAAAAACAAACGTGTATCCGGAGAAGAAATGTAAAACTATCGCTCCCTGTGTTTTTTATTGAATACAAAATCCTGATCATTCAAAGTCTTCAGAAAAGAAAGAAGATCAGATTTATCATTATTCGATAGTTCTAAGTTTTTTATAAGCCTGTTTGATGAATTTTCTTGACCATAGTTTACAACACCATCTGTATAGTGGTTAAGTACTTCTCTCAACTTTTCGAATCTTCCGTCATGCATATATGGTTTTGTATAAGCAAGATTTCTAAGTGAAGGGATTTTAAAAAGTAGACTATCACTTTTTACCTTCGTTATTGCTCCTCTCCCATAGTCCATTAATGTAGAATCTATCTCTATACCATTGCTAGCAAAATCACCTCTAGTGAAAATTGGTTCTGAATGACAACTACTGCAATTCGCAACAAATAAATTATACCCTTTTTTTTCTTGGATAGTGAATGTATCTAAACCTTCTCTAATCTTATCATATTTTGAATTTCCTGATACAAGCGTCAATTGAAACTGTGATATAGATAATAATACCCGTTGTCCTGTAATTGTCGAATCACCATAAGCCCCATTGAATAATAGCCTATATTTATTAGATAACTCGAGTTTCGAAATCACATTAAGTAAACCATCTCCCATCTCCGTCGGACTAGTAATAGGAGCGAGGGATTGCATATCCAAATGACTGATCGCCCCATCCCACATAAATGAATTTTGCCACGCAAGATTGAACAATGACGGTGCATTACGTATACCGATTTTATCATCTATCCCATGACTGAGATCATGATCTGTATGTGCAAATGCATTGTACGGCGAATGACAAGAAGCACATGAGATACTTCCATCCAGTGATAAGATAGGATCGTAAAACAATGCTTTTCCTAGTTTGATTTTCCCCTCAGTCAGTTTGTTTTTAGAGAAATCATAAACCGGTATTGGAAAGTGATTTGGGTATTCTAATTCTATTGCATCCGTCTGTAAAAAACCAAACAGTGCTACAAACAATCCAAATATGCTGACCAGCCACTTTTTCATTCTACTATTTTAAAAAGTGAAGCTACTTTTTGCGACATAGCTACTGCTTCAGGTCTTGGGCTCATGATTTCATACGTTTTTGAAACATCGACAGTTTCTATTAGCTCTCCAATGTCGAAAACGACGAAAATTTCATCTTTTATTATGATTGGCAGAGAAACGTTTTGCAATGCATTATTCGGTGCTAGAAATCCTCCAAGATGAAACTGAAACTTATTTTTTCTTGCTGGACATTTATTTGACTTCCCTTCGACTTTAAAGTTGATATAACCGCTCTGCCACGCCCAATACATTCCGTACATAGGATCAAGGTCGCCTGACATAGCACCAGATACATTTGTGAGACTGTCAACCCCCAGATTAAAATTCAAACTATCTGCCACTAAATCCTCTGGAACTTGCAGTTCTATACTCATGCTTTCTGGCTCTTCAATATCCAATAAATGGTAACTGTTATTCTCAATCCAACCCTCCGTATCAGAATTTGAAAAACCAATATGGCATAAATAAAATTTTAGCTTGATAATAGTAGTGCTGTACTTCTCCACTTCGTTGTTTAATTCAAACAACTCCCCTTTATACACTGGAATAAAATTAACTGAAACGTCTCTCGTCGATTGAGCTGAAAGCATAAAACTAATCGTAGAAAACAAGATCACAAGACTGCTCTTCATCACTTCTTTTTATGAGGTTTTCTCCCTCTGCCTACTTTAGACATGGCTTCTATCCTATGTTTCAAAAATACATCAAACAGCGGCAATTGTTCTTCTCTTAAGATACTCTTCATGTACTTCAAATGATTATATGTAGAGCTTAGTTTCTTTCCTTCTAGCTCTTTCATCATTTTCATTATACCTTCTTTATCCTCAAGCTCTTTACTTTCATTAATATTGTAGAGATAAAGCTTTAGCATTTCTTTTTGTTTCTCTATAATCAATTTCATATCCTTATGATGCAATTCGACATTCTTCAAAAACAAATCATGCTGTCCTTCATCCATTTTAAAATGATCTTGAACATCAAATCTATCATTTCCTCTTGGTCCACCTTTTGGTTTAGTAATTAGAAATGCAGACACAAGTATCACATTCAACACGAAAAGAGACATTGCAGCTATTTTATAAAACTTAGGCTTATTCATAGTCATATAAATTATATTCAGAAATAATTGGCAATTCGCTTTCATATGCAATATCAGATGCCCCAGAAGCTACCTGCAAATTCACACTATGAATTGCAAAAGTATTGATTAGGATCAAAACAGAAGCGGCAACACCTGCTAATGCCATTTGCCTCACACTAATGGGTTTCACTTTAGCTATTTGTATTTTTATATTATCAAATAAAGATTCTCTTGGTGTAAGGTCCACCCTACCTTTATGACTATTCATCACATTTTTAATCCATATTTCTTTTGCATCTTTCATATTCTCTGTTATTAAGACAATTAGATTTACTTTTTCCTTCTGTGAGGGTATAATTTATTTAATTTTCCCCGAAGGTTTCCTTTTGCCCTTTGAAGTAATGATTCAGTTGCTTTCAGGCTAACTCCCATAATATTAGCAACTTCTAGCCTAGGTAGATCTTCAATATAACTCAGTACAAATGCTGTGCGCTGAGATTCGGGCAAGGAACTAATTGTAAGTTGAAGGGTGATTGCATCTTCTTTATTTTCGAGTAAAACCCCTGGATGGTTAAACTCGATTTCCCTAGATTTATCAAGATTTAAAGAACGGACTCTATTGTTCTTTTTAATCTGATTCAATGCCGTATTTACAGTTATTCTATATATCCAAGTCTTAACTGTTGAGTTTCCGCTGAATGATCCAGATTTTCTATAAATTTTTGTGAAAACATCTTGTGTAATCTCTTCCGCCGAACAAATATCTGGTACAAAACTCATTGCAGTATTATATACCAACTTACTATAAAGATCATACAGCTGCCTAAAAGAAAGCTGATTACCTTCAGAAACCAATCTTAATATATGGTGATGCTCGGTCAAATAAAACTACTCGTTAGTTATAGAATATAGAGTTCTATTGATTAGACAAACAAAAATGATAAATCCTTCTTTTGAAAAGACCATTGTTTGGCCATGCTTAAACTCAATTGCGGAAAACCTATAAACCTAAAACACCTAAAGAAATTCACTATCTAAACTTTGTGATATTTACTTCATAGATATTGTGCTCTATTGCATAGATAACTACACAAGCAATATTTTTACAGCTTGTTTTTTCTAATATCCTATTACGGTGGCCTTCTACAGTTCGTGGACTAATGTACAATTCCTGAGCTATTTCTTTGGTGGTGAATCCATTACATATTAAAGCTATTATCTCTAACTCTCTAGCTGTGAGCCCTACTATTGTTTCTTTTGTTTTTGCTATCAATCTTCTATTTCTAATAAGCTGAAGTATAGTGTCATTGATATAAAATCCATTTTCCGCTACTTTCCTGATGGTATGCATAACAACTTCTGGATCCTCATTTTTCGCTAAGAATCCAGAAACACCTTCATCCAGTAACTTTAATATAATACTATCATTATAATGAGATGAAAGAATGATAATCTTAAACCCATGATCTCTTTCATTAAGAATCTTCAACGTATCAATACCATCTAGAACAGGCATAGATAAGTCTAACAATATTACATCAGATTCAAAATTGGGTTCTTCTACAAGGTCTAATAACTCCTGACCATTACTAGCTTCATGGACTACTTCTATATCATTTTCCAATTCAAGAAGTAGTTTTACACCTGCTTTAAATAATTGTTCATCGTCTACGAGAGTGATCTTATACTTAATCATAATTTGGGAAATTTATTATTGCTTTAAATCCGTTATTTTCAGAAGATTCAATCGTGATATTTCCGTCTAATAGTGTTGCTCTAGTTTTAATGTTACTAAGACCTAAACCATAGGTCGTATTTTTAAGATCGATGCCTATTCCATCATCAGTATACGTCATCGTTAAACCATTGTCTTTTGCTTCAAATAGAATACCAATCTTAGTTGCCTTAGCATATTTCAAAGTATTATTTGTTAGTTCTTGTACCATCCTATAAATGTGCAAAAGCTTAAACTCCTCCCTAATTTTAATAAGAAAGTCGTCTTTTATAGTTATCTCAATCTCCCCAGTTACGTTGATGTTAGCGGTTAATTCTTTAAACGTTTCGTGTATTCCGAATTTACGAAACATCAAGGGCATCAATTCGTGGGAAATACTCCTTGTCCGCTCAGTACTACTTTTTAATGAAGAACTTATTTGATCCATCAAAAGGGAGATTTTATCATCTTGCGGCATTCTTTTTTTGAGTGCGTATAAATTAAAATTTATAATACCCAACTGAGAAGACACATCATCATGGAGTTCCTTTGCTATTCTGTTTCTTTCGTTCTCTTTTGTTTTTACAGTATTTATAAGCATTTCCCTCTGGTAATGCATATTCAGTTCCTGCTCCTTTAGCCTACTCTGAGTAATTTTTCCTTGAGCATGATTAAGAAACCAAATGAACCCCAATGCCAATACAAGCATAATCAATGCACTTATAAGCACATATAGTACTATCGGTTCATATATCAAAACGTAAAATATATTTAGGTTTCAGAATTTCCTTAAATAATACAAATCCAAATATTATTTTTGTGAATAAAATAACAATTGCTCTTACCATCCATAATATAACATCTGAGCCTGGGGTTATATCACTAAGAAGGTTAGCCGAAGCAAGTATGATAAATGAAGTCATCTGGTATATTAAAATACCGGCAACCAACCATTTTATATTTCTAAACTTGACACCATCCTTATCCAACAATAGATAAAATGTATACGCCGAATATACTATTAAAACAAGGCCAACTAAGGTGCTTGCATAACTATTAAACCCTTCAAGAGGTTGAATAAATATTGAATTCAAAATGCATAACAATACAACTACGATAGTAATTTTCAACATCGAAAACTTAGATCCTAATTGATCGAAAACAACTTTAAAAAAGGCACTCAATACAATAAACTCCAATATTGTATAGATGTGGAGAAGGAACAAATTATTTCCAACTCTTTCACTCATTTCTAATGCTAAATACTCAACACACCCACCCATTATTAAATAGACGGCAAAACATTTCATCGCTTTATCAAACTTCCAGCAGAATACAAGGCTCATCATTGCCAAAAGCACCGAAAAAAACATCACATAGTCCGAATACTCTTTGAATATCTCAACCATAATTAAAAGAAAATGTAATTCTATTTATTAAACTTACCTAGTATCTGGACAATATTTTGGACATGGCTTTGTAAAGTCATAAATCTTCGCATTGGGAGTTCTAGTAGAAGGAAGTATTGTTTGGCCCAATGAATCTACACCTACTAGCATAAGATGAGCTTCGATAGGGTACAATGTTGTATCCATACCCAATACAAATCTTGCCTCTGCGTTATCATGCGTTGCAAATTCTTGCAAATCAATGATTGGCATTGTAAAATACTCAAGTAACATAGTATCCGTAAATCCTTGACCTTTAACTTTCCAACCTTCGACCCAGCTGTTATAGGTAGCTAGGCTAATAGTATCCACTTCTGAAAGTGGTGTTGTAAGATTCGTTTCTTTCGCTGCATCTTGTATGCACGAAAAACATAATAGCATCCCACACACAAATATTAAAATAAAGAGTATTTTCTTTCTCATTCTTTAATGATTTTAGTAAATAAATAAACTAAGATAAAAGACATTAAAAACTAATAAGAGGTGTTTTTTAGAGTAAAAAAAGTAACACCAAATTACTATTATTGTTCTTATAATTGAATACTTCTATTGATCTTGAGATTAAATATAGTAAATATAAACTGGAAAAAATATTCCAAATCAAGTTAACAGCCTTTGTACCTAAAAACAAAACGGTTACTAGTTCTTTAACTAAAAACTCAAAATAAGTTTTAGACAGGAAAATGCAATACGTATAAACACCTGTTTTTCCAGAAGTATTCCTACCCTAGGAATAAACACTAATTAAATCTATGTTTGCATTGTTCATTTTTTAGCTATATTTATTTTATATTTAAAAAAAATTAACTAACTCAAACAAATTTAATATGGATCCATTTTTAGGAGAAATCATTTTATTCGCTGGAAATTTTGCCCCTCGAGGTTGGGCATTATGCGAAGGACAATTAATACCCATTAATCAAAATCAAGCCTTATTTTCTCTCTTTGGCACCATTTACGGTGGTAACGGTAGAACTACTTTTGCATTACCAGACTTAAGAGGACGAGCTCCTGTTTCTAGTGGTACTGGTCCAGGATTGTCACCTCGTCCAGAAGGACAAAAGACTGGTTCTACAACAAATAATATTACCATTCAACAAATGCCAGCACACAATCATAATGTAACTATACCAACCAATAGTGGTCCAGGAACTGAATCAGAAGGTGCAATAGCTGCCAACCCTATTTATGCTGAAGAAAGCAATGCTGCCTATTCAGGTTTGACAGAAAGTGATACTGGAAATAATCAACCTGTCAATAACATGCAACCTTTTTTAGCATTGAATTACATAGTTGCTTTAGTAGGAGTATTTCCTTCTAGAAACTAATTTTAATAAAATTTAATCACAATTAAAAATAATAAACTATGAATCCGTTTATAGGACAAATAATAATGTTTGGTGGTAATTTTGCTCCAAGAGATTGGGCATTCTGTCAAGGACAACTGTTACCAATTGCACAATATACTGCATTGTTTTCTATTCTAGGTACAACATATGGTGGAGATGGAAGAACAACTTTTGCTTTACCGGAAATGCGTGGCCGTGTTGCTATTTCTAAAGGTCAAGGTCCTGGTTTGCCAACTTATAGCTTAGGACAAAGAGGAGGATCCGAAACGAATACACTTACCCTTCAAAATTTACCTGCCCACAGTCACACTGTGACCATACCAACCAATAGTGGCCCAGGAACTGAATCAGAAGGTTTTATAGCTGCCAGTCCAATATATGCAGAAGAAAGCAATGCTTCTTATGCAGGAGTATCAGGAAACAGTGTTGGAAACAACCAACCCGTCAATAATATGGGACCTATCCTAACTACTAATTATATTATAGCTCTTCAAGGAACATTCCCTTCAAGAAGCTAGTCTTAAACAAAATTAATTAAACAAAAAGAATATAAAATTATGGATCCATTTATAGGACAAGTAATAATGTTTGGAGGCAATTTTGCACCAAGAACTTGGGCATTTTGTGAAGGACAATTATTAGCAATATCAAGTTACTCAGCTTTATTTTCAATTTTAGGAACAACTTATGGAGGTGACGGTCGCACTACTTTTGCTTTACCAGACTTAAGAGGTAGAATCGCAATACAACCAGGAACTGGTCCTGGTCTTCCAAATTATGGATTAGGACAAAGAGGAGGAAATTATGATACTACTCATACCATTTCAAATATGCCATCTCACAAACATGGTGTAACAATGCCAACCAATAGTGGCCCAGGAACTGAGTCTGAAGGGGCAATAGCCGCCAATCCTATTTATGCAGAAGAAAGCAATGCAAATTACGCTGGAGTGACAGTAAGCAGTAATGGATCACAGCTCCCAGTCAATAACATGCAACCGTATATTGCAGTCAACTATATCATTGCATTACAAGGAATATATCCATCTCGCAACTAAGGATAAAAAACCTTATGTACCTATGTTCATCTTAGAACATGGGTACATAAGGTTTGAATTTCATCATTCTTCGTTCTAAGTTATCTAGAAAACGCATTGGGAAATCTATTTTATCATAAGCTAACTGTAAATTGAATACCGTGTAGCAGTAAAAAATAATGCCTTGCAATAGCCTTAATTGACTTTTCAAATTCATAATAAACTATCAAAATTTATTTAAAAGGCTTGGCACCGCTTTATCAACTTACATATTAGATTAACCAGATTTGACATGAAAAAAATATTATACTCACTAGTAACAATTTTGTTTTTAACTTTCAATTTAAATGCACTACCCTCAGTAACTATCTGTGGATGGGATGGAAGTGGAAGCACTAGTGGAGCTGGAGATGAATTCTCATTCGTTTTATTGCGCGATTTTGCGGCAGGCGAAGTTATTTATTTTACTGAAGATGAATATTCAATTGCTTCAGGTAACTTTTTCATAGGTGAAGGACACCTTGCATATACAATACCTGCCGGTGGATTACTTGAGAATGAAGTCGTCAGAATATTAGACACTGGAAATGATATTTTTGCGGTCCAATGTGCTGGAGGAACAGCAGTTAAAGTTGCAGGAACAGGGAATTGGTCTTTTTCAAATGTTGATGAAATATATGCCTATTCAGCATCTAATCCCGCTTCACCTTGGTCTTCAATAACCGAGGTTCATTGTTTTATTTTTGCTTCTAATATTTCACCCAATGCAGATCAGATAGTTTCGGGAGAGTGGCCTAATTCAATATATATAGGATTCAATTTAAATGGACCGGGAGGAGTAAACGCCGATTTTAAAGATCCACCTAAAGTGAATACAACATTAGCTATGCTCCAAAATGGTGCAAATTGGGACCAAGTTAATATTGCCAATACCAATATCACCTTGTCATGTACAGACTTTACCAATAACATGCTCCCTATAGAGTTGATCTCTTTTGATGCAAGATTAAGAGGGAATGAGGTTTTATTTGACTGGGCTACCGCTACAGAAGTGAATAACGAAAGGTTCGAAATTGAACATAGCACTGATAACCAAATATTTTCATTAGTAGGAACAGTAGCTGGTAAAGGAACTTCTTATGAAAAAAACTCATATAAATTGGTTCACTATTATCCAAATATTGGGATAAATTATTATCGATTGAAACAGATTGATTATGACGGTAAATATGATTATTCCGAAATAGTGTATGTAAGAAACTATTTAGATACTGGTATATCTTTATATCCGAATCCTGCAAAAGAACATATCACAATAAATTCATCTAATATTTTAACTAATCAGCAATTCTTAGTTTATGATGCTATGGGCAGACAAATAAATCTAAGCTCGAGTAAAGAAAATGAATATACCGTAAGGCTAAACACTTCTTCTCTTGAATCAGGAATTTACTTTATAAAATTATCGTCTGGAAATTTGAGAAAAGTAATTAAGTTATAACCCCCAATGTTCCCAATTACGATAAGCCTTGATACTTCCTTTATTTTATTAAAGGGAGTATCATTTTTTTTAACTCTCTTGAGTTACTTCTTTCTCATAATACTCAGTCCATCTCTAAGTGGCAATAACAAAGTCTCTACTCTAGGGTCGTCTTTCATTCTTTGATTAAACATCATCAATGATTTTGTAGTAGCATCTTTTCCTCCAGAATATACTTTACCATCCCACAATACATTATCTGCGAGTATATATCCACCTTGTCTTACTTTATCGATTACAAGATCATAATACAGACTATAATCCTTCTTCTTGGCATCAATAAACACAATATCAAACAATCTATATAAGCCGCCAATAACAGTCTTTGCATCACCAATATGCGACGTAATTTGATCTCTTACTCCCAATTCCCTAAAGTATTTATCAGATATATGGTTCAGTTCTGGGTTGACTTCTATGGTATGAATATGTCCATTTTCGGCAAGTCCCTCAGCGATGCACAGCGTCGCATAACCTGTAAATGTGCCTATCTCTAATACCTGAGTCGGAGATACCAACTTACTAAACAGACTTAAAAACCTACCTTGTACTGGACCAGAAGCCATCCTAGGAGCTAGCGTCTTAAGATGCGTCTCCCTGTACAGTTCATGTAATATATCCGATGGCGAATCCGATACAGATTCACAATATGAGTAAATAGCTTTGAATGAATGTTCGTCGATCATATAGTAGGAGAAAATCTCTTTTTCAAATATGGGTACGACATGACTATTGCAAGAATAATGCCTCCTCCAATATAAAAGTTAGTCGTCAATTGTTCATATTCTTTTAAAATGGCGGCTGCTAGAACTATACCATAAAGAGGTTCTAGATTGATAACCAAATTGGTCGCATAGGCTGACAAAGTTTTCAGAGCTCTTAGATTCAGAATATATGCAAGCGTAGTACACAACAGCGCAAGAATAATCACATAAATCCAATCCGAAGTACTCGGTGGAAAAAATTGAGATACATTTAAATATGATCCTCCAAAAATAAACAACAAGCTAATGAATATCCATGCGCTGCCTAATTGAAGAAAAGTAAAAATATAAGGAGTTGTTGTGAGTACGTATTTCTTATTCAATGTACCGAATAAAGCTGCAAAGAAAGCAGAAGCAATACCAACCAACACGCCATTCCTCATACTGACACCAATACTATTAACCACCAATACCATACCTGGGACAATTAATAAACCTAGTAGCGTCTCCAATGGGTCTATCCTCTTTTTCATGATCCATGGTTCTAAAAAAGAAGTAAAAATAGTAGTCGTCGCCATACACACCAATGCCACAGATGCATTCGCCAGTTTGATAGATCCATAAAAACAAATCCAATGTACCGCCACTATGCATCCGATCAACATGATCGGGGTAGCTACTGATCGCTTCACAGTCAATAAGTCTCTGCCAAATCTGATAAAAAACAGCAATGAAAAACTTGTAATCAGTACTCTCCACCAAACCAATATCACGGCAGGCAATTGTATCAGGTCCCCCAACACGGCTGTAAGCCCGTACAATAACACAGCTATATGAAGTTCAATATATGGGCGTTTATTATTTGACATAATCAAGAAAATAGAGTTTTGAATGTCGAATTTTGAATGTCGATTTTTTTAAACCCGAATGGTCGAACTTAGAGCAGTCGAACATCTAAAAATTTCGACCGCTCTAAATCTCGTAATCTCGAACTCTATAAAATTAAATCATCTTCTCAGGTCTCACCCAAGCGTCAAATTCTTTTTCATTCAAGTACTCCAATGACAGCGCTGCGGCTTTCAATGTGGTACCTTCTTTGTATGCTTTTTTAGCTATTTCTGAAGCTTTGTCATAGCCAATTTTAGTATTCAGTGCAGTGACTAGCATTAGAGAATTATTCAAGTTTTCTGTGATTCGTTGTTGATCTGGCTCTATCCCAGCAGCACAGTTATCATTGAAGCTCACACATGCATCACCGATCAATCTTGCAGACATCAAGAAATTATAAATCATCATTGGCTTAAATACATTCAACTCGAACTGACCAGTCATACCGCCGATATTGATAGCTACATCATTACCAGCAACTTGCGCCATAGCCATCGTTAATGCTTCTGACTGGGTAGGATTTACTTTCCCTGGCATTATTGATGATCCCGGCTCATTTGCTGGAATAGTAATTTCCCCTATTCCACATCTAGGACCAGAAGCCAACATTCTAATGTCATTTCCGATCTTCATCAAAGACACTGCAGCCGTCTTCAGCCCACCATGAGATTCTACTATCGCATCATGTGCCGCTAACCCTTCGAATTTGTTCTTTCCAGTAATAAAAGGAAGACCAGTCAACTTAGCAATGTGTTTTGCTACCAGTTTATCATATCCTTTGGGAGTATTAAGACCAGTGCCTACTGCTGTGCCACCCAGTGCTAATTCTGATAAGTGTTTTAATGTGTTCTTAATTGCGATAATTCCATGATCTAGCTGTGAAACATATCCACTTAGTTCTTGTCCCAACGTGATAGGTGTAGCATCCATGAAGTGAGTCCTTCCTATTTTCACCACTTTCATGTACTTCTTCGACTTAGCTTTGAGTGTGTCTCTTAGTTTCTCCATTCCTGGAATTGTACATTCCATAACAGCTTTGTATGCCGCTATGTGCATTGCTGTTGGAAAAGTATCATTGCTTGACTGAGACTTATTCACATCATCATTCGGGTGAAGTGCTTTAGACTTATCTGTCAGTTTTCCACCTTTTATTACGTGTCCTCTGTTGGCTATCACTTCATTTACATTCATGTTAGATTGCGTACCAGAACCTGTCTGCCATACTACTAACGGGAATTGATCATCTAATTCTCCAGCCAGAATTTCTTTACAGACTTTACCAATAAGCGCAGCTTTTGCTTTAGGAAGTACACCTAATTCTGCATTCGTTTTTGCAGCTGCACTTTTTAATATCGCAAAGGCTTTGATTACTTCTTTTGGCATCAATTGTCCACCAATTTTGAAGTTCTCCATTGATCGTTGAGTCTGTGCTGCCCAATATTTGTCTGCTGGCACTTCGATGATACCGATACTGTCTTTTTCTTTTCTTGTTTTATTTTTTGCCATGATCTCTATATTTTATCCTGAGACTCATCAGGTTACATTTCACTTAATTAGGGATTAGGTAAGCATAAATCACTCACTTTTGTGCAAATATAATGAAAATGGGTATTGTGAATAAGATAGATTGAAAGAAAACTCACATTATGAACCAGTTATCTTTTTTGGAGAGACTTCATTGAGGTCAATCTAATATCCATACCATAAAAACTCGATAACACACCTAGACACACATCCAGATTTCGGAATAACTTCAGCAAATTACATAAGAAACAATCTTAAATTTAAAAAGTCAGAGAATCGTTTAAATAGCTATCAAATTGATAATATTACTCTCCAAAACTCCTTTCTTTATATCTTAGCTTTACTATTAAGGGAAGTGCGAACCAATATTAAATCTTATGATTAAAAATTAATCAAATGTCAAAAAAAATTCTTTTACTCTGCACCATTTTCCTTAGCCTTTATCAATTTAGTAATGCCCAAAAATTAATCGCCCCCAGTGGTAATTTAGAAATGGAATTCTCTCTATTGAATGATGGTACACCAACCTATAAGTTACATTATAAAAAACAGGAAGTAATTAAATCAAGCAAACTAGGTTTTGAATTGAAAAAAGACAGCGCGCAGGTGTTGTACGGTTTTTCTATAATTGACACTAGCTCTGTAAGTATTGATGAAAGCTGGGAACCAGTTTGGGGTGAGGAAAGAGTAATTCAGAATAATTATAATGAATTGTCCGTAACACTGCTCCAGAAAAGCACTCGAAGAAACATTATCGTTAGATTTCGATTATTCAATGACGGATTAGGCTTTAGATACGAATTTCCGCTTCAAGGGAATCTAGGACATTTCATCATTAAAGAAGAAAAAACTCAATTCGCTATGGCTGGAGACCATACTGCATTTTGGATTCCCGGAGATTATGATACTCAAGAATATGACTATACTGAATCAAAACTTTCAGAAATAGAAGGGTTAATGACTAAATCAATAACAGAAAACCTCGCTCAAACCTCCTTTTCTAATTCCGCTGTGCAAACTTCCCTAATGATGAAAACCGATAATGGTTTATATATCAATATTCACGAAGCAGCGCTTATTGATTATTCGACAATGCATCTTATTCTGGATACCGAATCAATGGTTTTTGAATCATCCTTAACTCCGGACGCAAATGGCGATAAAGGTCATTTGATCGCACCTTCCACCTCGCCCTGGCGTACTATTGTAGTGAGTGACGATGCTCGAGATATTCTGGCATCCCGAATTACATATAATTTAAATGAGCCTTGTAAAATTGAAGATACCTCTTGGATCAAACCAATGAAATATATCGGGGTTTGGTGGGAAATGATCACAGGCAAAAGTTCTTGGTCTTATACAGATGAGTTTAAAGCAGTAAATCTGGGAGTTACAGATTTTAGCACAGCAAAGCCGAATGGCAGACATGGAGCTACAACAAAAAATATAAAAAAATACATTGATTTTGCTGCTAAACATGGATTTGACGGGGTGTTGGTTGAAGGATGGAATATAGGCTGGGAAGACTGGTTTGGAAATTCAAAAGACTATGTTTTTGATTTTGTTACCCCTTATCCGGATTTCGATCTAATTGAAGTACGTGATTATGCAAAAAACAAAGGCGTTGAAATGATTATGCATCATGAGACCTCTGGCTCCACCCGTAACTATGAACGACATATGGATCAGGCTTATCAGTTCATGAAGGACAATGGTTACAATGCAGTTAAAAGTGGTTATGTGGGTAGTATGTTACCCCGGGGTCAGAATCATTATAATCAGTGGATGGTCAATCATTATCAATACGCTATTGAAAATGCCGCTGATTATAAAGTCATGGTTAATGCACACGAGGCAGTTAGACCAACAGGAATAGGACGCACTTACCCTAACCTTATTGGTAATGAATCTGCAAGGGGTACGGAATACCAAGCTTTTGGTGGCTCAAAGGCGAATCATGTAACAGTAATCCCGTTTACCAGACTGCAGGGAGGACCTATGGACTTTACACCTGGAATATTTGAAATGGATGTATTTAACGGGTCTCACGTTAACAGTACGATTGCCAATCAACTAGGATTATATGTCACCATGTATAGTCCGTTGCAAATGGCCGCCGACTTTCCTGAAAACTATGATAGATTTCCTGATGCCTTTCAGTTTATAAAAGATGTAGCAATAGACTGGGATGAGAGTAAGTATTTGGAAGCTGAACCTGGATATTACATAACAATTGCAAGGAAAGCGAAAGGGACTGAAAATTGGTTTGTTGGTAATGTTAACGGAAATTCCGTCCGCACTTCTGAAATAAGCTTCGATTTCCTTGAAAAAGGACAAACCTATATTGCTACTATTTATGCAGACGACGAAGATGCTCATTATAAAACAAATCCGCAGGCTTATAATATCCGGAAGGTTTTAGTGGATCATAAATCTAAATTAAAGCAGCAGAGTGCTTCGGGCGGAGGCTATGCGATTAGCATTAAAAGAGCAAATAAATTGGAGCTTAAGTCTTTGAAAAAACTCAAATTATAAATGTCAATAAAGAATACGTACAATACCTGAACCGGTCAATAAGATACCAATAAGAACAAGACACGTGATCTGGACCAAAAGTCAACTGTTCAAACTTTGAAGAGTTATAATTTTGAAAATGTTATTGAACTTGGCTGCGGAACGGATAAAACACGACGTATTTATTGATAAAATCCACCAACACAACCTGCATCTTCGATTTTTAACATATCACTTATAACTGATATATCTGGCTGCACAACAAACTTACCTTTCTTATTATCCTCAAGGTTAAATGGTAAGACCACATCAAACGGCGCTGGATAGGGGGATTCAAAAGTAAACTAGAAATAATTTCCGCCCCGTTTTTTTTTTCAACTTGACCTTAATTGGTTTAGGTAAATGGAGTTTCAAATGGCGTTAAGAAGGCAAAGGTATTTGAGTAAAGAATGATATGAGGGATGGCTTGTAAAACAAACACTCGTTGTGAAACAAACACTAGCTGTGCAGCATACGCATGTGTGAGATTTTTTTTTGCATTTAGCTATATGATATTTCATTTGCCGTAAAGAAGCAATTAAAGTCTAGATTACACTCAACAGCGGGTTCTTGAATGATATTAGGTTTATCTTCTTTCATTTTCGATGGTCTCCCATACAAATATAAGTATATTTTAAAAAAGGTGGAGTCAATTTACTCCCTCAAAAACTTCCTCTGTACTCTACTTGAAATACGGCTCAGAATCTCATAAGGAATAGTCCCCGCAGCTTTAGAGAGTTGTTCGATACCATGTTTATCATCAAAGATTATTACATCATCTCCGATTACTGGATCTGGAACATTGGTCAAATCAACTATAGTTAGATCCATGCACACATTTCCTAAGATAGGTGCTTCGGTTCCATTGAGCATAAATGAATAATTCCTATTCCCTATATTCCTCATTACACCATCAGCATAACCAATATTGATTATTCCTATTCGAGTGTCTTTATCCAAAATTGTCTTGCGATTATATCCGACACTTTCGCCTGATTTTAATTCTTTGATCAGAATCAAACTAGCTGATAACTTATGTACTTTAGTAAGTAATTCTCCAATCTCTGGATTATTATCTATCCCATAAAGGCCAATACCTAATCGTACATAATCATACTGTCTTTCTGGAAACCGTGATATTCCCCCAGAGTTTAATATGTGTCTTGCTGGTTTGACATTGAGCGCCAGAGAGATTGATTCATAATAAGAATCAAACAAATCAAACTGCCCAATTGTATAAGCATCATCGTTTGCATCCTCGCTACTAGCAAGATGACTGAATACAGTTTTCACCTCTATTTTTTTGTTCTGAATCAGTTTTACAACTTTTGCTAGATCATTCTCTTGGAATCCTAATCGATGCATTCCTGTATCCAATTTAATATGAATTGGTAATACATCACTTGATTGATTACTAAACTCTATTACCTTTTTCAATTGACTTAAGCTATATATTTCTGGTTCTAAGCCATACCTAAATATATCAGCTAATGAAGTAACGTCAGGATTGAGCACCATAATCGGTGTTTTTATTCCTGTCAGTCTTAAGGTAATCCCTTCATCAGCAAATGCCACCGCAAAGTAATCGGCACCATTTCTTTCGAGCAGGCGAGCTACTTCTTCTGACCCAGATCCATATGCGGAGGCTTTCACAACTGCTATGATACCAGTATTCGGTTTCAGATAAGATTTGTATACTCTTAGATTTTGTTCTAGTGCATTTAGGTCTATACTCAATTCGGCACTGTGACTTTTTTCTATCAATCTTCGATTGATATCTTCCAATTTATATTTCCTAGCTCCTTTAATAAGAATCCCCCGATCTCGGAGAGGAATATTATCCAGATCATCAAGAAGTGCCTCTTTTGACTTATAGAATGATATTTTTATTTCCTGAGTATCTATCGAAAATTCATTTTCTGAGATATAAATCAACTCCGACAAACCCCACATTCTAGCTATACGAACGATCTGTTCGAATACCTGCTCCTCATCCATCCCTGATTGATCGAATGCACTTATGATCGCAAGCCTTTTTCTTTCTGGTGCTTGTTGTCTCAGAAACTCCACACCCATAGAAAAGGAGTCTATTTCAGCACTGTATGCGTCATTGACTACAATGGTATTTTGGATTCCTGTTTGCATTTCGAGTCGCATTTTCAGACCAGAAACACGATTTATTCTTTCTTGTATCTCGCTTGGCTCAATTCCTAGATGGAGCATCAATGTGATACAATGCAATATATTCTCAAAAGACGGCAAATCTATCAGATGAAAAATAAGGAGATGTTTTTTTCCTTTATACTCAAAGCCTATTTTTCTATTTTGGTTCGTTACAGAATTAATATCCACAACAATATCGGCCTTACCCAATGTAGACCATGTAAGAGTTTCAGTCTCTCTACATTCCTTATTGTATGCTTTACTTATTTCAGAAAAATTGGTTCTGTAGATTATCGTTTTCGCTGAATCGAACAAAAGCATTTTCTCAGAGGCCTTCTCTGCATTAGAATCAAAGCCTTCAGAGTGAGCATGTCCAATATTAGTTATTAATCCGATATCAGGTTGCAACATATGCAAGTGATTGATCATCTCGCCTTTTTGAGAAATACCAGCCTCGAATATGCCGACCTCGTGATAATCTTCAATAGCAAGAAGCGACAATGCCATCCCTATTTGCGAGTTGTAGCTTTTTGGGCTTTTTACAATCACAAACTTATCATGCAACATCTGGTAAAGCCATTCTTTGACGATGGTTTTTCCATTACTACCTGTGATTCCTATTTTTTTTAGATTTGGGAATGATGCTCGGTGACAAGTTGCTAGTTTTTGAAGAGACGAGCGCGCATCTGCTACAACAATATAGTTTGCATCGGAATACTTACCATTGTACGATTCGTCGATAATCACAAAATTACGAACACCAAAATCATAGGCGTCAGAAATAAAAGTATGTCCATCACTCATAGCCCCAGGAAGTGCAAAAAACAAAGTATACCGAGCGGAGGAGATCTGTCGAGAATCAACAGAAACAGCTTTTATCGTCGATTCTACCGTTAAGTTAAATGAATCGGCTTCTAAAATTTTCGCTATTTCTGATATTTGATACTTCATGTGTTTATGATAGGTGTCAGGCTTCGGGTGTCAAGCTTCATTCTTCAGTCTTCAGTCTTCAGTCTTCAGTCTTCAGTCTTCATTCTTCCGTCTTCCGTCTTCCGTCTTCCGTCTTCCGTCTTCCGTCTTCCGTCTTCCGTCTTCCGTCTTCCGTCTTCATTCTTCATTCCCCAGATAAATCGAAACCGATATCTTTTCTATAGTTCTTCTTTTCGAATGAGATCAATTCCGCATTTTTCATAGACGTAGCAATTGCTTCATCTTTATTTTTCCCAAAAGAGCTTACTGCAATCACTCGACCTCCGTTGGTTACTACTTTGTCACCAATTTGCTTAGTTCCTGCATGAAAAACGATACTGTCTTCTACCTTTTCGATTCCTGTGATGGTTTTCCCTTTTTCATAAGCTTCTGGGTACCCTCCTGAGACCAGCATCACGGCAGTACAAGATCTATCATCATGCTCTAATGGCAAATTATCAAACTCATCCGTACCCAAAGCAGCTAGAACAGGCAAGAAGTCAGATTTTATTCTAGGCATTACAACCTCCGTTTCTGGATCACCCATTCTACAGTTGTACTCTATTACTTTAGGTTCGCCATCTACAACTATAAGGCCTATGAATACAAATCCCGTATACTCAATTTTTCTTTTCTGAAGCCCAGAAATTGTAGGTTTTATGATTCTTTCTTCTACTTTTTGCATCATCGCCTTATCCACAAATGGTACTGGAGAAACTGCTCCCATGCCACCAGTATTCAAACCAGTGTCCCCTTCTCCTATCCTCTTATAATCTTTAGCAATAGGAAGAACCTTATATCTAGTGCCATCCGTAAGTACAAATACAGAAAACTCTATCCCGTCCAGAAATTCTTCTATAACAACAGTCGAAGATGCGTCTCCAAACTTTCCAGATAACATCTCTTTCAATTCACTTTCAGCCTCTTCAAGGTCATTAATAATAAGCACTCCTTTCCCCGCAGCGAGACCATCCGCTTTTAACACATATGGGCCTTCATGTTCACGAAGATGTGCGATGCCAGCTTCTAAAGTTGCCAACGTAAATTCTCCATATGCGGCAGTTGGTATGTCATTCTCCATCATGAAGACTTTACCATAGGCTTTACTTCCTTCTAGTTTGGCCCCTTCGAGAGATGGACCTACTATTTTTATGTCTTTAGTATCCTCTCTATCTTGAAAATAGTCATAAATCCCTGCCACCAATGGAGCTTCTGGTCCAACGACTATTATATCAACCTCCTCACTAATGGCAAATTCCGCTATTTCATCAAAATCCAATATGTCTAACGGTATATTCTGTCCTACATCTTGAGTTCCTGCATTCCCAGGAGCTATATAAATATTATCTAAAAGTGGACTTTGCGCTATTTTCCAACTCAGAGCATGTTCTCTACCTCCTGATCCTAATATGAGTACATTCATTATTTATCTTAATTTTCCATCAATAAGTTTGCAAAGATAATAAGATTGGTTTCAACTCACATGAACTGGTTTAAAATTAAAATCCGTATCCAAAAATTAATTTGGACACGGACTTTTCGAAAGTTAAATTTTAACTGAATTCGAATTATCAGAAATCAAAATTCGAATCAAAATCGTCGTCTTTATTATCATCATAATCATCCCAATCCCCAAAACCACCAAATCTAAAGGTTATAGCAGCAAAAGGACTTGTAAAACTATCATCGTTTAGTCCACTCATTAATGGAAGAGCATCGACACCATTTACAAATCTGTACCCACCTGTAAGGTCAAGTCGGAACCAAGAAGTTATATTTAATTCTACACCTACCTCTGGAGATATTACTGTCATATTATCAGAAAACTCTTTATCTCCATCTCCATCTCTAAGCGTCACATCACCCCACCCAAACCTAAGACTAGAGTAAATATGTACTACCTTATTTGGCATCGCTGTATATCCTAACCAAAGACCTCCATGGCTAAAATCAACATCATATGTTTCCATATCAAAAGTAACATTTGGCGCATCAGTTCCTAATCCATATCCTCCAAAGAAGAAATTATCAATAATCAATGCTCCACCGCCGCCTACATCGACGACTGTTTCACCATTGATAGATGAGATTTCCAACATCGGACCTCCCCAGCCACTTATGTTATTGGCTTTGTTGAATATCGTTTCTTGTTGAGCAAAAGTGAATAATGAAATTGTACTGAATATTGCGAGGAGTAATAATTTTTTCATTGTTTTTCAGTTTAAGTTGTTTTTTGAGATCTAGCTCTTAATTGAATACAAAATAATATGATTTTGATCTCATTGCAAATGTTAATCTGTGAAAAGACGGAAAAAATCGACTAGAGTTGCAATAGTCCCAAGAAAAAACTACCCTGCATTCAACTAATAAATGCAACGACATCATGAAAATCAAGTTTAGTGGCGAAAAATTCATTAGGCGTTTTATATCCTAATCTCTTTCTGGGTCTATTATTAAGTTCATTTTGAACATATAGAATTTGCCCATTAATTATAGTTGTAAAATCATGATCTTTTGGAAGATACTGTCTCACTAAATCATTCAAATTTTCATTAGCACCTCTTTGCCAACTATGATATGGTTTAGCAAACCAGAAAGACAAATTCAATTGTTCAGCAATATCTTCGATTACTTTCGTAAATTAAGCATATATTTAAATCGTACTTAACCTTCTAGGCGGGCCTTCTTCTTTCCAGCAGAAAAAAGAACAATAATTCCTAAAACGTAACTACTCAGGTAGCAAAAAAGGCTAAGTTTGAATTATTTGGATCATGTAAGAATGCATGTTTAGATTTCTTTTTCTCAAAGTATCACAGACTGATCTAAGGGTACAAAAGACGTGTTGCCCTG
>JBLHWH010000061.1:0-31159 GCA_047628935.1 Halioglobus sp.
GATGTAGATAAAGATTATCGATATCTTTTCTTGAGATCACATTGATCTTATCATTCCACTCTCGATAGGCATCCCATAGCAGTTCAAATTGTCCGTATTGATTGTCACTTAGGTCTGGAAAATATTTCTGTATTAACTCCAACGATTATCATTTTTGCGGATCAACAATATAAACGGCATCACCAAATAATATAAAAACAACAGCAAATCTAACAACAAAAGCTGGTGTATAACTATACTTTCTTTCATCTTTTTTATCAAAAGACTATGTATTGAAATTTGCACCACTTGCTTGACGACATATGCAATAAGGCAGATATGGATTGGAATAGTTCCAGACAAGCCCCCATAGATCAGAAATAGATAGAATAATATCTGACTGGCGCTGAACGCTCCAAGCATAATTTGATGTATCATTTTATAATGTACAGAAGTAGAGATGTGCCTTGTTTTTTGAGTTATAAACCCCTTCAAAGTAATCGGAGAGTCCGTAAAGACAAAACTATCTGGTTGGATGCATATTCCTGTATTTTCGCCTGTTGCAATCGCATTTATAGTCAAATCATCATCGCCAGAAGCCAGATCTTGCCCTTTTACCTTATCTAGGTTTGAAGCTCTCAACGAATTGTCAATGATCATATTCCTTCCAACCCCCATGTATGGCATTCTGGCAAATGCATAACTAAGGTACTGCACACCCGTTAAATATGTTTCAAACCTTGCAAATAAGTTAACTAAGCCAGAAGTCTTTTTCATTGGACTATATCCTAGTACGTTTGGCTTATCTATAGAGTTCATTCTTTGCGACCAATCTGGAGACGCCGGTGCACAATCTGCATCTGTGAATAGGATTCGGTCATATTTTGCTCTAGCTATACCATCATTTGCCGCTTGTTTTTTACCTGTTCGGTCTGCTGATGTTTTTATTACTTGGACCCTTTCTGATTGGTAAGCGGATAGCTTTTCAAAAGTACTGTCAGTAGAAAAGTCATCGACCAATACTATGTCTTCAGCCTTCTGTGCTAGAAGAATGGGCAGAATCTTATTGACAGACTTTTCCTCATTTTTAAAACAAACGACTATTGATATCGACTTTATGTTTTTGGTTAATTTAATATCATTTCTAACCTTTACCAGACGTAAAAAAAGAAACAGATAATACAGAAGATGGACAAAAAGAATCAATATCAACAAACCAATCATTAGGATAAGATTTCTGGGTTCTTAATCTTAACCAACAGATCAACCAGTTTATTCTGACTTCTGTAAATTGATTGATAATATAGTTTCTTTCCTTTGAATGCCTTGTAAAATGTCTCAACTCCTGGAATACTACTGCCTTCAAAATCAAATGATATTCCAGCGTTCAGTGCAGAAGTGATTTCATTCCACATCATTAGAGACATCGCCTCATGTGGATAATTGCTATCTACCCCTGTAGCAAGATTATAGACCCATTTTTCATCTTTCACAAAATAACCCATGGCCATGATTTTGCCTTCTGAATCGACGCACTTTACTATTTTTCTAGTCTGCTTCTTGGATAGCTGTCTGTCCAGTTTCGCCAGACCTCCATTTGCATATGGATTTGACTTCCCTCTCGTCGTGAATGTCCTATCCAGAAATTCTGAAAACACAGCAAATAGTTCTTCCTCTTGATAAGTAAACTGTTCTGAAGCTTTTCTTATTTTTCGTCTTCTATCAGAACTAAGTTGTGAATTGAGCACTTCTAAGTCCACATCTTTATCTATGGTGTAAGTATATTTTCTTTTAGTAATTGCAGGCTGATTTCTTATTTCTGGCGCGCCATGAAAATAATCCTGCACCATCAAATGATGTTTTGGCAACTGGCCAATTAGTGATTTGTAAACAACCGCTAGGTCTAACGTACCATAAAACAAAGGTCCCATATAAGGACATAAATAAGGATGCAGGATATATATCAATCCATATTTTCTCTTTATCATGTACACCAAGACACCTAGAACCTCTCCGTCTTCTTCGTGCATTACTACTTCCCATGGGCTATCGCAAACTGCATCTAAATACCAAGGTCTGTAAAAAACAGGTACATAGTTAAATGATATGAATGCGTTATATTTTTGTTTTGAATTGGTCAAATCTATGGATGTAGCATATTAGAGATCAATAATAGTTCGGTGCAAAATACTCATATTTAAATACCCTATTGGGTCTGAAGAAAATTAAGATAGTATCACTATTGAAATTTCTCCTCGTTGACACTTCTATCAAAACATGACAAAAAAGCCTCAAATCAAAGATAAGAGGCTTTCCAGTATTTTGTTTCTGTTCTATTATTATTTCTTCATCTTCTGCAGATAAGCTTCTAATGCCATTGACATTGATGGCGTCTCAGGCGTAGGTGCTACGATATTAGGAAACAATCCTCTTTCATCTATAGCTTGTAAGGTAGACTTTCCGAACACTGCAAACCTTGTATCTTTTTGATTAAATGTTGGAAAGTTCTCGTATAGCGACTCTATTCCTAGTGGACTGAAAAAAATTAACACATCATATGTCACATCACTTAGATCAGACAGATCACTTGCAACAGTTCTGTACATCATCACATCTTTATAATTGATGTCATTTTTATCCAGATATGCAACTACATCTTTTGCACCAAGATTAGAACAAGGAAGTAAAAATTTCTCCTTCTCCTTATGCTTCATGAAATAGTTGTTGAGATCCTCTACCTTCCGTTTACCTACGAATACTTTACGTTTTCTATAAACGATAAATTTCTGAAGGTAATTTGCAATAGTAGCCGTAAGACAAAAATACTTCGTCTCCTGAGGCATTTTTATTCTCATCTCCTCACATAATCTAAAGAAGTGCTCGATGGCATTCTTAGATGTAAATATGATACTTGAGAATTCGTCAGGTCTGATCCTATTTCTACGAAACTCCTTTTCAATAACAGGTTCTACATGAATGAATTGTCTCCAATCAATTGTAAGTCCCCATTTCTTCTCGAGATCATAATAAGGTGATCTTTCTGGTTTGGGTTGCGAGACTAAGATGGTTTTCACATCTTTGAACTCTTCCTCGTAATTTCCTTTTTTCGCCATAGCGGTGCCTCTTGATGCCATACACAAAGTTTAATTAAAAAAACTTATGCTTTTTTCAAGCAATTCCAAATCCTCCTATTACCTTTATTAACAGTAGAATAGGTAAAATTTCGAAGGCACAAAGGTACAAGAAAAAATGGAATAAATTACTCGAAATCCATCTACTTGATATCAATAGTCCTCTGAAGCTCCTCAAGACGATCAATAACGCTATCACTACCGTCGTCAAATAGATCAACGGAACAGCTATGTTTTCTTCGCCAAACGCGATGATCAGGTTCAATGGTATAAGGACTATGCCAATAAAAAGATTAAAAGTTTGGATCGTAAATCCATAAAGAGAAACCTCTTTTTGGATCGGAAAACTGGCACTTACAAGTGATAAAAAAATATGTCTTACTACATAAACTAAAAGAATACCAAAGAAGCACAATTGAAATACATACCACCCACTTTGGTTATAAAGATTGTATAATATCAAGTAAGAGAATATGGCCGCATTGACTATAAATGAAAAATATAGTAAAATATAGTGCCCATTCACTCCTTTTTTCTCTTCTCTATGGTTGAGTTTTAATACATTCTCGTTAGTGATTGCCTTTGTGATCTTTGTAATTGCACCTCTCTGAGTGTTTATGACAATAGCTAGTATGAAACCCGTCAAAAGATTTAGCCAAAACAAAAACGCATTTGATCCTTTTACCGATTTTTTAGTGTTATTTTTAGTACTTGCCGATGGTTTAAAAGCATTTGTTTCCTTTTTTAGCTTACTTTTCCGAATAGGAATATGGGATACATCAAACGGGTTAGTAACTTGTGATTGCTCAGTATAAGTATCTATACTTAAGTCTTCTTCCCCTACCTCTGGGGTGATCGTCGACTCTTCTGAAATTGAGTTTGCCTTTTGTAGTGCTGATGAAGTAGTTACAATTAGATCATCTGACCTAACTACATCAAATTCGTTGATCGTTGAACTTTCTGCCTCTGGTTCTGATTGATACACAGAATCTAATCTCGATTGTATTTCAAACGGATTGACACCATCTTGGGCATATCCCGAAAGGGTAAGAAAACAAAATAATATAATTTTCGAAGCTAATCGCATAGCACAAAAGTATAAAAAGGTTGATACTTTTGTTCTATACAAGAAGATTGTAGTTTTGTAATCTCTAAAAATCGTTCCTGGGGCACTCTCCATTTACGGTAATAAAGAATCTTTTTCCTTTGTTGACTGTTTGCAAGTAGGCGGGTCAAGCATCGAATACCCGAAGTTGGGTCGTAAGTATACAAACAGAAAAAAGAAAATAAAATGGCTTTAAAAGAATCAAATATGCTCGGTTTGGGCACACAAGCACCAGATTTTACATTACCAGATACGGTATCTGGAAGAGATTTATCTCTCAATGATGTAAAAGGAGAAAATGGAACAGTTATTATTTTTTCATGTAATCACTGCCCGTTTGTCATTCATGTAAATAGTGAAATGATAGCTCTTGCACATGATTATGCCGAGAAAGGTATCAAAATGGTGGTCATCAGCTCAAACGATGTGGAAAATTACCCAATGGATGCTCCTGATAAAATGTCAATAGTAGCGAAAGTGCTACAGTATCCGTTTCCTTATCTATATGATGCTACTCAGAAAGTAGCCAGGGATTATGATGCAGCATGTACGCCAGATATATATTTATTTGATAAAGAATTGAAGCTTTATTACCAAGGAAGACTCGATGGGGCACGTCCAGGGAATAATATTCCTCTTACAGGCACAGACATCAGAGAAGCACTAGATTTATTAATCGATAACAAACCTGCACCAGAGAAACAATATCCAAGTGCAGGATGTAATATCAAGTGGAAAAATTAATGGTTAAAAAGAAAGACATAAATAGTAAATCGATTGTAAATCGTAAAGCAAAGTTCGAATACCAGTTACTCGATAGTTTCGAGGCTGGTTTGGTGCTTACTGGTACAGAGGTAAAATCTGTAAAAGAAGGAAATGCCAACCTTTCTGATGCATACTGTATATTCGAAAATGGAAATCTTACGCTTAAAAGTATGTTTATAGGACACTATAAATTCGGTACGATACACAATCATGAAACAAGGCGAGACAGACGACTTCTCCTTCGAAAGACAGAACTCAAAAAAATGGAACGACGTGTGACCGAAAAGGGCATGACCATTGTTCCATACAAACTGTACTTCTCGGAACGTGGATTTATTAAAATTGAGCTATTCTTAGCTACCGGTAAAAAATCATACGACAAACGTGAATCTATCAAAGAAAGACAGAATAAACGCGATCTCGATAGGATTAAAAAGGAATATTGATTAAGTGAATTTTGCAAAGCAAGAACACGTTGCCCTTTGTAACGAATTGCAAATTTGTATAGGCCAGTAACTTTGCGCATTAAAATGCGATGTACATTGTTGTGGATTGCTAACTCGTGGGCTGGCTGGCTAGTGATATGGTAACTTGAAATGCAGAATCATTCAACGAAGTTAATATTCTGTGATAAACTGATAAAAATGTATACCCAATGAAATGTAGTGCTTTAGTATTTATCGTTTTTTCTATCGTGATAATCTCTTGCTCTTCCCCTGCGAAAGAGACAACTAGAGACAAACACCACTATCCAGCTGAGTACCTTTACAAGCAAAGAGAACATCCAGTAGGGATAAAAAATGATGTTTTTCAAAAAGGGTATGATAAGGTTAAAAAATTAAAAAACGCCCCTTCTCAAACGCATAGGGCAGATTGGGAGCAGGAAGGGCCTCTTAATGTGCCGGGTAGGATCGTAGATATAGAAGGTACGGGTGCTCCTGAGAATAAAATATATGCTTGTACCGCTTCTGGGGGAATATTTCTAACCGAAAATGAAGGAAATACTTGGACTCCAATATTTGATGATCAAGTGACGCTCTCGATAGGTGATATGGACATCGCTCCGAGCAATAAGAAAATAATCTATGTTGGAACTGGCGAATCCAATGCAGGAGGAGGATCACTCGCATATGATGGATTTGGAGTATTTAAGTCCGACGATGGCGGAAGCACTTGGACACCGAGAGGGTTAGAAAATGTGGGAAGTATTGGTCGAGTTGCCATTCACCCTACTAATCCAGATATCGTATATGTTGCGGCTATGGGGACATTATTCTCTCCTAACAACGAAAGAGGAATCTACAAAACTATAGATGGTGGTCTATCTTGGGAACAAGTATTGTTTGTATCTAACATTACAGGAGGTATAGATCTCGCAATCGATCCATTGAATCCAGAGAATGTATATGCCGCAATGTGGGAGCGTAAAAGGTCTCCAGAAACGAGAGATTATGGTGGACCAACAAGTGGAATCTATAAAACTACAAATGCCGGAGCTAACTGGACAGAATTAACCAATGGTCTTCCTAATGTCGATATGGGTAGAATAGGTATAGCCATATCCGAAAGTGAGCCTCAAACACTATACACAACTATTGCTGATCCTAATGGACCACATATGGGAATCTATCAGACAGTAGATGGTGGAGGTTTCTGGTTTGAAAAATCAAATGACAACATAACTTCTGTCCCTTTCATGTGGTGGTTTGGTAGAATTGCAATTCACCCCAAAAACCCTTCTTTAATATACCATATCGGGTTTCTCACTAGCAAATCTACAAATGGGGGAAACTCTTGGGCACCAGAATTTAATCAGATGCACGTGGATCAACACACGGTATGGATGAATCCTGATGACGAAGGTGAAGTTTGGATGGGTAATGATGGAGGCGTTTATCTCACCAAAAATGGTGGAATCTCTTTTACTTCATTTAATCTCCCAACTACTCAGTTTTATACCTGCGAAATAGATAACCTTGCCCCTTCAAATTTATATGGAGGAGCACAGGATAATGGCACTAACCGATCCTTAACGGGCCAGAATGATGATTACACTAATATCTTTGGTGGTGACGGGTTCAGAGTAATCGTTGACCCAACGAATAATAACATCATATTTGCCGAATCACAAAGAGGAAATCTTGGAAAATCAACAGATGGTGGAAATTCTTTTGTTTCTGCCAAAGTAGGGATCGGGAACGAACCATCTAACTGGAATACTCCAATAGCAATGCATCCTACAGATCCTAATATTATGTATTTTGGTTCTTCAAGATTGTATAGATCAACTGACAAAGCAAACTTCTGGTCAGCTATATCCAATGATTTGAGCGATGGACCATATTTCGGAATTAATAATTATGGTACCATTACAGAGATCGGTGTGTCCGAAAATGATAAAGTATTAGCCGGTACAGATGATGGAAATATCTGGCTAGTAGATGAAGCTGGGAGCTTATCACAAGTTTATGATTCTGAACCTCGCAAATGGATTACCAATGTAAGCTTTGATCCAGAAAATGATAATATCATGTATGCTACTTTTTCAGGATTTAGATATGCGTCTGATGATTCACAGGTAATAATGTCTGATAATAATGGACAGACCTGGCAAAACATAAACGGAGACCTACCTGATATCCCTGTCAATGATCTAATAGTAAGACCTGATGCTGATGAGATATTGATAGCAACAGATTTAGGTGCCTTTTCTACCATTAATGGCGGAGCTAATTGGCTTCCTGTGGGGAATGGATTACCGAATGTTGTGGTAACAGATATAGATTTTCATCTTCCTACACGAAAACTTGTAGCTGCGACATATGGTCGATCATTTTTCTCCATTACTTTAGAAGAAGGTCCATCATCCACAAAAGAAATAAGTATAGACATAAATGTATTCCCAAATCCAACATCAGAATATATCTCTGTGGATACCGATGATCTAGGATTAAACTATACAATCATTAATATGAATGGACAAATAGCTAAAAAGGGAATTTACAATAACAGAATAGATATCTCACAACTAGAAAAAGGAATCTACACAATTCAATTAACGAATAACGAAAGACAAAACTATACATCAAAGTTTTCAGTGATTTAAACTGTTCGTATTGAGAATGCCCGAGCCACCACAAATATCCCCCTTCGGAGGGGGTCAGGAGGTAGACCTTTAGGCTCGCACAAAAAATACAAACGCTACCAACAAGCTAACCACACAACAAAAGCATAACCAAATGGACATAACAAAACAAGGTCACATACTCTCATCTACCAAAGGTGGAGTAGGTACAATAGAATTCTATCACCCATCCCACAACTCTCTACCAGGAAAATTATTGGCAGAGCTAGAGCAAGCCATCTACGATATGGGTCATAATGAGGAAGCAACTATCATTTTACTAAAAGCATCAGGAGAAAGAACATTCTGCGCAGGAGCTAGTTTTGACGAGTTGGCTTCGATAGAAGATGAACAGATAGGAAAGACATTCTTTATGGGTTTTGCCAATGTAATCAATGCCATCCGAAAAGTACCGAAATTAGTGATCGGTCGTATTCACGGCAAAGCAGTAGGTGGAGGAGTTGGTCTAGCATCCGCTTGCGATTACTGCATGGCCACCAAATATGCATCTATCAAACTCAGTGAATTGGCTGTCGGTATAGGGCCATTTGTAATCGGACCTCCCGTTGAGCGTAAAGTGGGAGTATCTGCATACAGCGAAATGGCAATCAATGCAACAGAGTTCCGTACTGCAGAGTGGGGGAAACAAAAAGGGCTATACATGGACGTCTTCGACACTACGGAGCAAATGGACGAGTATATCATTCATTTCTCTGAGAAACTCGTAAAGATGAACCCTGAGGCCATGACATTGCTTAAGTCGGTGTTTTGGGAGGGAACCGAGCACTGGGATACATTATTGGAAGAGAGAGCGGTGATGAGTGGACGATTGGTGCTTTCGGATTTTAGCAAGAAGGCGATTGGGAAGTTTTTGGGGTAAGAACTCGTGCTATAAAAAATGATAAATGAATTACATAATATTTGACCTAGAAGCTACATGTTGAGACCAGTGGGATAAAGGCGAAAATGAAACTATTGAAATAGGTGCTATCCTCATCAATGATAAAAAAGAAATTATTTCTGAATTTGAGTAATTTATAAAGTCACCTAAACATACTATTCTAAGTGAATTTTATACTAACCTCACTTCGATTAAGCACAGTGATGTCGATAGTGCTCCATACTTTAATGAAGCTGTAGAAAAATTTAAATCGTTGTTTCAATATCACGAAGAGGGGTATATACTTTGTTCTTGGAGTATTTATGAAAAAAAAGTTTGAAAGTGATTGTGGAGTACATGGTTTAGATTCTTCTTGGGTAGAGAAACATATTAGTCTAAAACCTCAATATGGAAAGTTCAAAATGCTAAAACGAGCGATCGGCATGAAGAATGCACTGCTCAATGAAAAAATGCAATTAGAGGGTACTCACCATAGAGGGATCGATGATGCAAGAAACATTGCAAAAATATTTGTGAAGTATTTTGATCAATGGGAATACTAATGACTATGTAGATAAAACTCCTATCTTTAACATATAATCAAGCGTCCCCTATCACATTTCTAAACCCCGCTGGATAATTTCAGTAAAATGAACGCTTATGATTTTTCGACTCCCCTTTCTCTTTATTTTTATTGTGTTTTCTATTAGCTTGAGTGCTCAGACTAAGTTGTCGGATATAGAAAACCTTTATCATCCTGAAGAATTTGCAACTTTTGATTACGCAGTAAAACTAAATTGGAAAGGTCAACCTTACCACGTTTTTACTTATGACAACGTTATAAAATTGAGCAGTTTAGATGATCTTAACGAACCGTCTATTATCATTGAGACTATGACAGACTGCAATAATGTTGGTGTTATTGGTATAAAAGGTGATTTTTTATACACCACCTCTTCAAGTGCTATTTTAGAATTTGATTTGTCTGATAAAATTCAAACTAGACGATTTCCACATCCAAAAAGTACTCCTTCTTCTATTTATTGGCTTACAGAAAATAGTATACTTATTAAATTTTCAGGAGCAACCAATTTAGAAAGGAAGATTGCCAAATTGGACATTAATACAGGCGAATTTTATTTTAAGACCATCCCTGCTGCCAGACATCTAATATATTCAGGAGATCAATTTATAGCTTTTGAATACAATAATCAGTCTATTGTAAAATATGATTTAGGAGCGACAAATGATACAGAGGAAATATTTTCTGACTCCAATCTTAATTATATTGGTACTCATAATTTTAATACAAGTCTCTTTTTCCAAGATAGCCAAAACAGCGTCTATAATTACACTTCGGATCAAACTTTAACACAAGTTTGCGAGAAGTTTTCTCTAGAAGAAAATGAATATACATGGAGTGATGGAAAATATTTTTACACAAAAAATTATAATAATCAGAACTCCTCTTCAGATTTATGGTCTATATTTTCCATAGAAAATTGTAATTATTTAGGTTACGTTTCTTTAGACCTTTTTAATTCCGAAGTCTTTGTAGAAAATGAAAATTCAATCACTTTACTATATTCTGAAGAAAAGATCTTAAAAATAGACCATCAAAGTTTCAAAATAGACACATTCTTTTTAGGTTTTTATGATCGATACTCTTCCATATATAAAAATGGAAAAATATACCTGATTTCTAATTCCGAAGATGATGAAACGCTTATAAGTATTGTTGATATAGAGACCAAGGAAGTTCATATTTATAATACTTTTTTAAAAGAAAATAGTTTTTTTAGCAAGGGTGTTCATGTTCATGTCAACGAGGCTCAAGAAGTTTTAATAAGCGGAATTTTCGACGAAAACCTAACAACTGTCCTTTTTGATAGTACCATAACTGAGGTCAACAGAAAAGTCCTAACAAACACAATAGATTATGGACTTTCAATTGATAATTCGGAATACTGGAATATCAGAAATGATGCAATTTATATCAATACCCAAAACAATATACTACGCTACTCTGAAGATAGTTTGGTTCAGCTAAATGACTACCCATTTCACAGTGGAAGTATAATATCAGACGGCTTTTTATATGGGTTTCTGAATAGAAATGATAGTACGTTCTTTGACGTTGTTGATATTCAAAATAATACAAGTCTATTCGAGAATAATGTAGATTTTCAAGAGATTTTTGTCTCTTATGAGCTGATGAAAATATCCGATGAAATTTACCTTAAGGAAAATAATGGAGATGTCAGAAAAATCTATCCATATGGAAATATAGAGACGCTAGAATTATCAAATATGATTAGGACCATATACCACAAAGCTAAAGACAAAATATTAGTCTTAACCGATTATCATGATTTAGCTTGGTTTGATGGGGAATCGTTCGAGATTGTTCAACATGAAGTGAACTCCTACACTTCAACATATCAACATTGGAATCAAAATAGTGTCGTCAAAACCTTAGTAATTGACAGTGATCAAGGAGTGGCTATATTCTCATTTGACGAAGAGACTGGGGAGTCGTTTATCAACGAAAGATTCAATACTGGGTACTACATTAATGGAGGCTATGATCAGTCTGGTAAAGAATGGAAGGTTATAGCAACTTTTAATTCGGATAATGATAATGTTACTCTATACGCGTTTAATGGAAATCAGATTAAGAACATTGACCTTCAAGAATTGGAATTCGAAGCTGTTTCGGGTAGTTACTCTTACGTTAACGAGCATGTATTCTTTTCTAATAGGTATAACAGGTCTTATGCCTATAGTGAATTGACAGGAGTTATCGATTTATCAGCACTATTCCCAGACCAGATAATCGCTGATGTTTACTATGCAAATAATCAATACTACATCACAACATATAGTAATGATGACGTCTTTGTAAAATCACTAAACCAAGAACTTGATTTAGTAACAGATATATTCTCATCTTATATCTCTGATTGTTCCACATTAAGAGATCATTACTTTTTAGGTAAAAGAGATGACGAAAATTTACTATTAGTCTTAAGTACTGCGGAATGGGGAAAAGAAATATATAATCTTTCTCTTACATCAGATGAAGTGAGTTTGATAGCTGACATCAACGAAGGTCCATTAAGTGGTTTTCAACAACTAGAATTTATTACCGATAACGCCCTATACTTTACTGGACAATCGGAAAGGAGCAACACTCAATTATATAAGATTGATATTCAAAATGAACTAACCAACAGTATAACCAAAGATGAATTTAGAACATTAAATGTCTTCCCAAACCCAGTAAACAAATTTCTTTATTTAAGTGAGCCCCTTGAGAATATTTTAATTTATGATCTGCATGGAAAAGCCGTTATACAGAATACCACAGAAGTAAAAATGGTGGACGTAGAAAACCTGATATCTGGAATTTATATGATAGAAGGGAACACAATCAGTTCAAGGTATCAAGCTAAGTTTATAAAGATATAATCAATACCATCTTAAGCTTCCACCAAAAAACGGTCAGCACCAAAAGGTGCCAACCGCCCATAATCATAAGGTTATATATTATATTGATTGCAAGATCAACCTGCACTCAGAAAAATTACTTCAGAACCGATATCTTCTTCATGATTCTACGACCATTGATTTCTGTACTTACTAGATAGATACCAGTATGCATATCTACAGCATCAATTGAGAATCGATTATTACCCTCACTCAAACTGATATTTCTACGATTAATAAGCTGTCCAGTTAAATTACGAATTTCTATGAAAGATAACCCTGTTACACTGCTCTCGATCGAGATATTAATCTGATCAAGGGCAGGATTAGGGTATAGTTCCATTGTTGATTCTACCAATTCATCTGGAAGACCATCTACCATTTCCGTTTTAGCACCTCTGGTGACCGCTAATAACGCTTCATTATTATTAGCAAATCCACTACAAGAACCACCTTCATATATTTTAATATTTCGGAAGTAGCTATTTCCATTCCCAGGACTACCATCATGATCATCCACAAAAAACAATCTGTCGAACGATCCAGTGTAGTATATACCTACAGGAACAGTAAATGCTTGCCAATTTCCTATTGATGTATAATCGAAATCTCTATTTCCCCAATTTTGAGTTCCATAAAACTGGAATGTAAATCCTGACGAGATACTAGCATTATTGTCAAAGCCTAGACCATGGATTTCACCTTGTGTCGTAGAACCAAATTCGAATTCTATAACGGTACTCGATGTCACTGTATAGTTCAAAGCAATCGATTTCCATGCATTGTTGAATAGTGCTCTTCCTGCACCACCACCAACATCGGACGAGGTACCATTATCTTGACCGTTTCCATATGCTACTACTGTATAATCATTAAAGTTGATTTCTGTACAATCTGATCCACCTCCACCAGTCGGTTCGCAGAAATCTGTACTCTCTGATGTAGTAAAACTACCTCCTGTCTTGATCGTGCTCCCATCAGACGCAAGAAGCGTATAGGATCCTGATCCATAAGAACAGCAGATTCCGTCACCGTAACTGTCATTGATCGTGAATGTGTAACATCCATCAGGAAGGCAGATGTCCTCCGAGTAGGATGTATTCGCTGTACTATAAGGACCACCGGAAGCAACAGTTGTGCTACCACTTGTGACCGTCCATGTAGTCTCTCCTGGATAATTGTCTGTAGTGATGTTAAGTGTCAATTCATTATCGGTGCAACCCCCTCCGCCACCACATGGCTGTAAGCAGCTACCGCTTGACACTGCACTTCTGATGGCATTTCCTGGTTGTGTGCCGAATCCATTCGAGAAGTTGACTCCGACTCCAGATACTGCATAACAGTAAGACATTATCGTTCCACCATTGCTAGGAAGAATCGGATTGTTAGAATCATAACAAGCAGCTCCTTCTGTATTGCCTAAAACACTTGCACAATCGTCTATCTGAGTGTTGTTTCCATTCCAATAACACCCATGTGTATGGTATGATCCGAAAAGATGACCATATTCGTGGCATGCTATCTCCATATCAAATGAATATGTTGGTACATTTTGGATCTGATTCAGCACTCCACTTACGCACATACGGCTGTTCTCGGACCCACATACACTATTTATCGCAGCTGCCAATCCTCCAAAATTGATGTTTGTTAGTAACTGAGCAAAATCACCATTGAAGTTATTCCTATTGTTTTGAAAAGAGTTGAGTTTTGCACTGGTAGAACTTCCTGTGTATGGACTTGTGCTACTCCAGAAGTACGTCTGAGACAGCACAGTATTGATGTTTTCGCCTCCATAAATTGTAGATATACCATTGAATAAAGTATTCATATAGTTGTTAGCTGCAGTCGCTGTACTTCCAAGTGTTTGATACATATTATAATCAACCTCTAGTAATAATCGCACGCAATCGGACAGCGCTCTGCTATCAGAATGATCTTTCAAGTCTTCGTCTTTATAACCTGGTCCTACATCTTCTGTCTCGCAGACTCTTCCTGTTTCGAAAGTCATATCGGTATCTAGGTAAATCATATGAGCCGTATCAGATTTTGATGTTTTCTTTCTTTTCCCTAGTACAAAGTTGCCTGCATACTTGGGGTGTGATACAAATCCTGCGACTTCATTTTCATAGATACTGATAGCAACTAGTGATTTGTCATTTCCTTTGATGATGCCTCTGTAGTGATTGCCTCGATCTATTTCTATGATTCTACCTGATGGTTCTTCGATCATAGTGTAATCATCCGTGAAGAAATCATACTTCACAAGTTGCAGTTCGATCGACTCTGTATTATCAATTGGTAGGACAATAGATATAGCATCCGGAGACGCAACAGATAGTTTTGCTAACTCTTTTCTATCGAGCTCAAGCACACTGTATTTGGATAATTTTGTAATCTCAGGGATATCACCTCTTTTTGAGTCTATCCTTAATAGCTCAAATTTTTCGAACTGCCCTTTTTGAGCTTTCACTAGCTCTTTTGGTTCTATAGATTGGCCGAATAAGCCTGTACCTAACAAGCAAAAGATTAAAATTAAGTAATTTGTATTTTTCATAGTTGGGTAGGTTGATTGACAATCAACAAGATTAGAATATTGCGGCTTGATTTTGATTATGTTGATCATCTTCTCCTTACTTATAACTAAATTCGAGATGATCAGACATAGAGATGGCCTTGCAAAACACTTCCTTAGACGTGATTGTCATGATTAAATAATATGACTTTTAAGTCAACACTATTAGGATTGTTATAGTGGAAGTGCAAGGGCGTGAGATCTTTTACATTACTTCAACTTCCAATCAGTGATGTAAACTTGTAAAGAGAGATCTGCAGAATTTTCTTAACTAGAGTAATATATTTAGATTTTGCTCAAACTCTTAAAAAATGGTGTACTATTTTATTATTATTTATCAATAAAAAACTAAACACTGATTTTTACACATTTAGCCGTTTTTTATTTTGTCATTGTTTGAATTAAACTTTAGACTCCTTCTACAAAAAAAGAATAATTAATATTACATTTCCGAATGTATAGAGAATTGACAGTTGTATTTTTCTAAAGACAGCTTGCTATCAACAAGACCTAATTCGATAGAAAGAGATAGAACTCTTTCGTAATTATTTATCTGAAAGGTGAATAATAAAATGAAGCACATAAAACATATATCTTTAAAAACTCCCAAATTAGATAACAATACCTTATTGGTTCAATTAGATGAGGGCCAATATTTCTATGACCATCTCCACTAGAATCCTAAACTACAATTGACAGCTATTGTAAAAGGTGATGGTTTCTTCTATCCCTTAGACTCTCGATCTATTTACTCTTTGAGAGAGACCACTCAATTCTAGCGTTCCTTCGATCCTCAGGCTATCTCCCATCGGTGTAATATCCACTTCAGCTTCGGATAGTATCGTAGGGGTTCTAGTGCGCTGTTTTGGTTTGTCTGTCGTTATACTATATCCTTTGCCATCTTGTAACAGAATATTTATTCCTGCATTTTTAAGTATTTGTGCTATCCATCTACCAGAAGTCAATCGTGCTGCTTTCTCCAAGCAATCCTCCAATAACAACTCCATCGATTCCAGCCACTACTTGATATTCAATGTTTCTTATAAACTCAGGTATATCTAAGTCTCCGTTTTCTATAAATTTGGTTGTGTCGGCAGGACATACGTCAGTTCACTTCCCGTGTCTCATGATCATCTATATTTTCCACAAATCTAGGATAGAAGAAGTAAGTGTACATTAATAGATTTGTGCTGAGGTTTATTACTATTACCCTAAAATACATAAAAAATATGCCGTCAAGTGCAGAAATTTATAAAAATAGACAAAAAGCAAAGGAACGTTTCACTCAAACCAAGACATAAACAAGATGGCCAAACTATCTCTAGAGTTACTCACCGCAGCTTTCCTTTTCCAATAAATATGTGGAAATGTCTTTTCTTTACGAGTAAGAGTAGGAACATGCTTCACCTCGACAAGATTATTGTTTTCTTTCGAGAAGGACATTGACTTCCTATTGCATATCACTTGAAAGTCAGCTTCTGTAGGATCAAAAGCAAGACGGTGGAGGTCTTTTTTGTATTGTGACATTCTGCTCCATCTATCCTCGGGCTTGTCCATTTCGAAGTCGGGGAAAGTAATCGTTTCTATCTCTTTCAATTGAAAGTGAGCTTCTATTTGGGACCAAGTAATAACAACTAAAGGCAAGCCTGATTGCACTCTCAATATCTCCAGTGAAGTCCATCTTCTGATATCATCGTGATATATTGTCTTTGGTCCTCGTTCGGTATTAACGATTGATTTTTGCTTACAAAGGAAGTAGTCGTTATTGTTATGTTTTAGCACACCTATTGCTTTGGCATTTTGATATTCTATGATGGCTATAGGTTGTCCTTTTTCATCACTGCAGAAGCAGTCAATATTGGTAGGCCACGGGGTGCCACATTTACGTAACACCTTATCTATATGAGGTAGATCGTCATATTCTCGGAACTTCTTCGTGGATTTCCAGCCTTTGATTTTTGCTAGATATTGACCGAAGCCTTCATAAGACCTAAATGATCGTACTATCTCAGCATCTTTAGTATTTCGGAATTCAAGGACAAAAACAAAGCCTGATTGATCATTGTGCAACACATATAAGAGCGGTAAGCCAAATGTAGTAGCAAAATTGATTTTACGCTGAAGTACATTCTCGGTTTCTAGTTCTATGATAGAAGATAGTACAACTTGCTTATCCCTCTTTCCATCAAAATCAATATCCACTTGCGCTCTTTCGAACAGGTGGGTGGTTTGGTTATTCGCATTTTGATTACATCCTTCTATCCCATCAAAAAAGAAATTGGTATCAGAGATCAATTGATGCTTCGCCCAGTTGGCGGCATCGCTTCTTTCGGATGATTCTTTTCTATAATTGGATAATTGCATTTATCACTCTTGTCGTGAGATGAACTTGAGGATGAGTTCATTTATTTCATCAGGTTTTTCCTCTTGTATAAAATGTGTAGCATCTATGAGATGAATATCTTTTTCTTTTATATTAAGGTCTTTTTTTACTTGTTCACTTTGAGGAGCCCATTGTAGCATTTCATCATTTTTACCCCAAACGACCATAGCTGGCATATTAAGGTTTTTGAGCACCGCTGAATATTCGGGCAGAGCATTACATGTCTGTGTGAAAAAGTAATACATCGCCTTAGTCTTATTTTCTAATAGTGGCCTTTTATAACCTTCGATATCGTTTTTGGTGAGATTATCTTCATTGAGACCCATTTTCATGAGTTTATTTATCAGCGTTCCTGTCGTGAATCCATTATTGTACCCCCAAATTGCAATCTTAGCAAAAGTACCTGGTTTCATTCTAACAGGAGGGTGGAATCCTTCTTGATATATAACAGAATTGAAAATGATCAGTTTATCCACCTTCTTCGGATTTTGCTTAAGCATTTCCCAAGTCCATAGTCCTCCTGCATCATGCATCACATGTGACCAAGAATCTATTTTTAGATGATCCATAAGTGCGAGTAACCTTGTTGCATGATTTTCTCCAGAATAGATCTCATAACCTTCTGGGCTGTCGCTACTGCCAAAACCTAACATATCCGGAGCAATCACTCTGTGTCCTCCATCGACCAATCCATCTATCATACGACGATACAGCCATGAAGAAGACGGAACGCCATGCAAAAGCAGAATAACGGCCCCTTGACCACGATCTACATATTTGATATCTCCGTCTGTTGATTTAAATGTCTTCTGGGTGCTTCTAAATTTATTGTAATCCCACATTTTCTCTGATGGTAGATAATTACGACGGCTGCAGCTTGAAACCAACAACATAGTTAAAAAAAGAAAAATTATTTGTTTCATAAGGTTTTCTGCTGCGATGATTAAAGTGAATAAAATTGATCTGTTAATTTCTCTTTGCCTTTCTTAAAGCTTGATGTGGGACCATTTTGATCTGCCCGCAATTTAGCAAAATTGATTACTTCATCCTTCATTACTTGTTGTAATCTTGGAATCATCACATCCTCAACAAAATTCATTTTTTCTATCAATAAGAACTTTCGATTGCTTCCATCTTCATTATTGACATTCATGACAGCATTTGCTGTGGATCCACTTCCACCAAAAAAATCTAAGATCATATCTTCTGAACCCGAAGCGAACCTTATGATCTTTTGAAGGAGATTAAGTGACTTGGGATTGTGAAATTTCTTCTCACCTAGTAATTTGGTTAGAGCCTTTGTAGATCGGCGATTGTCTTCATAGTGATAGCCTTTAAGTAGTTCTGTTGCCGTATCTATCCTCTTTTTTATTTTAGGTATTCCGTTTTCAGCAGCAGGCCAGAGTACATCGCCTCTTTCATCAGCTGCCCAGAATGTTTTAGCTGGCCATCTATATCCATTGAGTGGCTTTTTACAAGCTTTGCCAGTTACAGGGTGGGAAAGGTCCATATCATAGCCTCCTAATCGTGTGTTGGCGGAGTTCCCTGGATAGAAAACCCCTATTTTATCCACATAACTATAGTGTGACACGCCAGAAAGGTCTATCTCTTTGCTTTTCTTCATGCCATTTATCCAAGCCCTAAGTACTTTTTGGATAGCTGCAGGATCATCATTTGCAAGCTCTTTTTTTATCTCTTCATATCTCTTTATTATATGATTGGCCTTTTCAGATTGCACCTTCCATTTTTTGAGTTTTGATCTATCTTTGGCATAACAAAGTACATATTCATGTTGGTTCGATATCTGAGTTGCATTGTTGTCAGACGCTGTTTCCCATATGATTTCACCCACGAAGTTTGATCTGCCGTATATCTCATCACACATCACTTTCAGATAAGCCATCTCATTGATGTCGATAGATATGAATATCGTGCCCGATTCGTGAAGCAGTTCTTTGGCAATTTCCAATCGGTTTTTCATAAATCGCAACCATGCGTCATGTGACATGCTGTCCGTATATCCGAAAAAAGTCTTCCCTGTATTATAAGGAGGGTCTATATAAATAAGTTTTAATTTCCCTTTTAACACATGGTTCAAACAATAAAGTAGAGGTAGATTATCGCCTTTAAAAATGTAATTCTGGTCAAAATTCAATTCTTTGGCATTCGTAAATCCATCAGATGAAATCCGTTGCCACTCTCCGATTTGTTTTTTGTTTCTTATTTGTCCCGCGGCCTGTTCCCCAATTTCTTGGATAAGACTGTTGTGCTTTCCATCAAAAGTAAGTTGGATCATGTACTATATTATAAATGAGTTAGCTATGAATTTTCATGGCGTCAATCTCAGCTAACGTGGTTTCACTACTCATAAGTGTGCGAGCAAGTTTTAAATTGAATACTTTCAGATCATTGAGATCTACATTGAATAACGGCGATTTATTACTGCCATTTGCATTAAGCAGTTTTGTATAACCTATGATAAATGACCATCCTTGTAGTGTACTGAATATCGGGTCTATATGTGGCAAAATGCTACCATCCGCTTGTCCTCGAGATATTTCTTTTGCTGTTAATTTGAACGGTAGATTCTGAATATCTTGAAGCTTCATGTAGTAGAGACTTTCTTTTGTCGCTTCTGTCAGTTTGGTCTGATCTTGCCCTGAAGAAGTAGATCGTACCAAAGAAAAATACTCTAGCAGGGTCTCAGAATATAGAAAGTTCTCCTCACAGAAGGTCATAAACGTTTCGATGAGGGCTACTACAGAATCAATTCCATTCTTGTTTTTATTATTATCAAGAGATTTGTAGTAAGCATCATTAAGAGACTGTAATGCGCGGTATGTAATCGCCAAATAAAGATTTTCTTTACTTTGAAAGTATGAGTATAATGTCACTTTAGTAATACCTGCTTCTGCAGCGATATCTTCCATCTTAGCATTCTTAAAGCCTACGGCTCTGAATACACTTTCGGCAGCTTCAGTGATATTATTTTCCTTGATTGTTCTTTTAGTGTCCTTCATATTCGCTTCTCAAAACCACAATAAGATCGCTAAAGTAAAAAATTAAACTCTGAGTTTATTGTAAGAGGTCAGGAGTTTGAGATTCAGCGGATAGATAAAGACGGATATGGCGTCTAGCTTTCTTCTAAAAATAGCTTTTTCTCCTTTATAATATCTACTAAAACATCTGGCACCTTATTCTGCCAACCATCTCTGCCATGACTGATATTATCATATACAATCGATGGTTCTATGTAAAGCATTTCTTCTTCGTACTCACTTACATCTACGATCTGATCGCTGTCTGTAAGGTGTTTGTATAGAAACTTTATCCCTTCTGGAACTGGTAAGTTCTTAGTAGTAAGTAGGGATTCTCCATCCTCCATGAGTGCTGGGTAAGCGTATATTTTTATATTCCTTGTGAATAACTCACCAAATGCTACCAATAACCTGCCGTCTTGATTGCCATGGTACTTCTCATTTATAATATCTAAGAGTTCTCTTACCCCGATGACCAGACCAAGCTTTTCAATTTTATAATCTCCTAAATAATTGATCAGCTTTTGATGATTGCTACAATCAGAAACGATCACCTTATATCCCAGCGCACAGATCAGTTCTGTTCTATCTAAGAAGTCTTGATCATCAATTTCACCGTTTTCATCTCTTAAATAATCGAGTGTTATTTCAGTAATATTATATGCTTTTTCAGGATCTACATAATCTTCGTTCTTGAATTGCAAGAAGCTAGATCGCATCACATCTTGAGTAACTAGTGTGGGCGGTCGGAAATTACCACGAACTACCATTAATGCCTTTTTGTATAAGAATTCTGAGGCATGGACGCTGTTCTTGTTTTCATCGAAGATTGTAACCTCGGTCAAGTTATGTTTTACAAGATAAAGAGATAGTAATCTATTATCAATTCCTTCAAATATCGGTCCCCCCGCACGTATCATATCAATAGTGACTCTTCCTTCTAGCCCTTCTAAAAGCGACATTACCATTTTTTCTGGATTGTCTCGATAGTAGAAACAAGCATATATTAGATTGACACCTAATTCACCTATAGCCTCTTGCTGCAGTTTGTTGTCATTATCATGCATCTTGACATGAATCACCAAATCATTGAATTCAGAACAAGGACTATGTTGGAACTTTACACCCATCCAGCCATTACCTTTAATCGTACGGGAATAGTTGATTGCAGATATAGTATCTGCAAACACAAAAAAAGTAGCCATGTGACACATATCGCCCAACCTTTCATCCATCAATTTGGATTCATGATTTAGCATTTTGTACAATCGTGATTCACATACGTACCGTCCACTTTCTTCTTTACCATATATCGCATCAGAAAACTCTTTGTCGTAAGCTGACATGGTTTTGGCTATAGTTCCTGCAGCCGCGCCTACTTGGAAGAAATTTCTAGCTACCTCCTGACCAGCACCAATCTCAGCAATTGTACCATAGATCATATTGTTGAGATTAATCTCTAAAGCTTTCTGTTCTGTTTTTAATCTCTTATGTTGATTCTGTTCTTGCATGTGTAATCTTCAGTCTACTTTAGCCGGATATCAGCTAATAATGCCACAAAAATAAACAAATATTCAAGTGACATAGAACGGTAATGGAAAAAGGTGAATATGAAAAGAAAAATGGTGTTAAATGTAATGTATCTCTTCTTTTCATATACCTACAATTTAAAAATGCCTTCGACAAAATCATTATCGAGGGCTTTGTTTATCATCTATGAAGCACTAGCTAACGGAACTAGATACGTAATCATCGAAGGAGGACCACTAATGGTTGTCTCATCAGAGTTCAGCCTTCTTGTTTATTAAGTTTACTTCAATTATATCCAGTACTTTTACTCAACAGTATTTAGAAGTGTTAGATTATTAAGACCGGGCCCTATTTATTTTTTATCACCTCTGGTTGATCAGCAGCGGGTATGTCTATATCTCCTGTATATGATGGAACGACTGTCTTGATAGATGCTGTATCATAAGGCTCGATATTAAGAAATGTCCACGACTTAGCTTCGTCCGATGAAGAAGCAAGAAAGTATACTTTCTGAGAAACCTTAGTCTCTCCGATTTTTGTAATAATAGTCTGCGGTAATATCGATTGTAAGTCCCTTCCGGCAAACATAAACTTGCTCGGTTTTAACGGATCGATCGATTCAAAAGTTGATCCACTTTTAGTAGTCTTTTCATATGATGTTTTGGCGTTGGTTATCAAAACCTCCCTTCCGCTGGCGACCTCTATTACTGATGGAATAGTCATATCAACGTACTTTTCAAAGTCTCCAATTAGGAAAGCTTTGTTGTATTTTTTTGCATCATCCTACATCAACTCTACTTGTGACTGAGCGTATATCGATAACGATATAAAAGTCATAAATAGAATAGAAAAAATGCCTTCATAAAGTTCGTTAATTAATATGCTTGAAAAATTATTACCAAATGTTTGCTGTCTCCAATTCTATCTCCTCACCATAAAACACCTTAGCGGTGTCCTCAAAAGATTGAGTATAGTCAGAAACAAAAAATTCATTCTTTTTAATTCTTTTCGGGGATAATAAATTTTCTTCCTGCAGCAATTTAAACACTGAATTCGCTACTATGTCCGTACTGTCTAATACATCCACTTTATGATCAAAGTATGCCTCTATTTCGTTTTTGATCAAAGGATAGTGGGTGCATGCCAGAAGTAGCGCATCTATATTAGAGAACTCTTTGCTCCCAAGATAAGTGTTGATCACAGATTGGCTGATATTTCCTTCATAAAACCCTTCTTCGATCATTGGTGCTAGCAATGGAGTAGCCATAGAATGTACAGAAGCGTTTTGCAACTTGTGCTTGATTTTGTCTCTGTAAATATTGGACCGAATAGTCATCTTTGTCGCTATTACTCCTATGTTATCATATCCTTTTTCAGTGACCGCATTTACCAATGGATCTACCACATTAACAAACAATGTCCTCCCTTCAAAAAAGTCCAGCAATGTACTATAAGCTGCGGATGAAGCACTATTGCATGCGATCACAATCATCTTACATTGTTGGTCCAGAAGGAATTTGCTGATTTTGAGACTGTAGAAACGGATAGCGTCCGCTGATTTGTCTCCATAAGGGAGATGGGCAGTATCTCCAAAATAGATTAGATGCTCGTTGGGTAATTTTTTTTGAATAGCATTGGCAACCGTGAGGCCACCAATGCCTGAATCAAATATTCCTATAGGCTTATTACGCGCATCCGGGATTTCTGTCATCTGTTATTTTAATGTTGGCCCTTCGACAAGCTCAGGGCAGACATAATTATAGTCCAAGTTTAGCTTTTACTAACGCACTTACATCCGTTCCCGGATCTGCATATAATACCAATCCTAGGCTAGAATCGAAGATGTATGTGTATCCATTATCAGCCGCTACCTCTTTAATAGCATTGTTTATTTTAGCTTGAATCGGTGACAATAGCTCTTCACTTTTTTTGTAAATTTTCTCTTGACTTGTTTGCTCAAACTGTCCTAGTGCTTGCTCCTCTTGCTTAAGTACTGCACCCTCAACTTGTGCTTCTTTAGGAGACAAAAGACCGTCTGCTTTTCTTTTTTGAACATCCGCATATTTTGCCTGTAGTCCAGTGACCATTTCTTCACCTTTCTTTTGTAGTTGCTTCTTAAGTGTCTCTATTTTAGAGTTTGCTTCTTTCACTTCTGGCAATTGACTAATCAATTCTTGAGAGTTGATAAAGCCGAATTTTTGCGCCTGAACGGATACCGTCAATGCTGCAAATGCAAACGTAAAAAGTAGTGATTTGAAAATCTTATTCATAGTATTCTTGTGTTTAAAAAATGTAGTGTCTGTTTTATTAATATTTGTCGTTTCTTCTTATTCGAAGATTGCTTAGGAATGAATCAATAATAAAGTTACATTCTTCTGCTTGATCTTTTCCCTTCTTCTGCGTTAAAAAGCCTCGCCTATGCGATGCATAGCCTACGTTTTTTGTCTTGAAGAATGAATAAATATCAGCACATAAAAACGTACTTTATTAATGTATCATTCCTTAGAATTATTTAATTCCCAATCTTTTCTTTACTTCGTCTGTCTTGTCGTACTCCTCAGTAACGAATAGTAGACCAGCTGCGCCGCCTTTATCAAATATGAGATCATACCCTCTATCCGCTGCAAAGTCCTCTATCGCCGAATATACCTTATCTTGGATTGGCGACACCATTTCTTGTCTTTTATTAAATAAGTCACCTTCTGGCCCGAATTTTTTCTTCTGTGTTTCTCTCACTGACGTCTCTGCAGCCATGATTTCATTCTCTCTTTGAGTTTTTTGATCTTCATTAAGCAGTACTTGCTCAGCTTGGTACTTATTGTACATTGCTTTGATCTGATCATACTCTTGAGCGATCTCTTGTCTCCACTCTGCTGCAGCTTTATCTATTTTTTCTTCTGCTGCTTGATAGTCTGGGAAACTACCTAGTACTTCATTGATGTCTACTATGGCAATTCTCTGCGCCGATGCTGATAATGAAAGTAACATTACCATTGAAAATGCTGCGAATAATCTCTTAGTCATGGTCTATAAATTTTATAGTTTTTCTCCTACATGAGAAGATTGCCACGGTGGCAAATAATTTAAAAATGAGTTCAACGCCAATAAAACGTTGGAATTCCACATTTTAGAACGGCAAATTTAATATTTCTGCTCGGCCTACGATACTATAGACTGAGATTGGTTTGCAAAAGTTTCGTATGTTAAGACAATGAAAAAAGAAACTATTTTTTAATATATTGATAATGATACCATTATACATGTACCGCTGATGCTTTTTGAGTTTTTGTTAACTAATTTTTAACTGTGAATCCGTATGCAGGTTTAGTATAAACTTGCCCTTTGGGGCACTATTTCATCAATTACATTCCTTTTCTGATCCTTTTTTGGTAATGCTATTACTTTCGACATGCTTAATACACTTTCCATTATCTATTGATAATTAGAGATAAACCCCTTAGGTAATTATTCCCAAATATGATCTTAAAGGATAAAGCAGACTGTTCAACGTAAAATTAAGTTGCATAACTGGAAAATAAGTTTTACATTTGGAATATGAAGCAAATGTACACTTTCATATTTCTCGTTCTTGCATCGGTGTCGGCCATGGCACAGGATATCAGCAGTGATATGAAAGCTGCATTTGCAAATCAAGACTATATCCAAGCTGTAGAACTATCAAAATCTTGTTATGATGCGGATAGTAATAATATAGCGTGTCTAAGGATTTTAGCAACAGCCGCTAACAAATCTGGAGATCAAGCAACAGCTAAACAATACTTGCATATTCTCGAGCAAAAAGATTCTAGTAATACGGATGTATATATTCAATTGGCTAGTATATACGAACAACAGCAACAGCTGCCCAAAGCGATCAAATACTATACAATTCTAAATAAAATACAACCCGACAATCCACTTTACTATAGAAGGAATGCTCATTTATATAAAGGATACGGAGATCATTTAGAATCATTTCGACTATACGCAAAGGCAAATAAATTAAATCCTAGAGATGTACTAACCCTTAAGGGTCTAGCAGAACTATCGATAGGCAATGAGCAAATGCAGATAGCTGACAGCTTGATCAATGTTGCGCTAGAGCTCGATAGTATGAATATAAGTATAAACTACCTCCTCGCTCGATCTAAATACAAGCAAAAACAATATTATGAAGTGATTGAGGTCTTTGATAGAATTCGGGGTCAAGTAGACCTCAATAGCTACAACAATAAGATGCTGGGTTATGCATATCTGCAGATCGATTCTGTGGATTTGGCTATATCAAAATTTCAGTTATCCTTAGTAGATGATAATAGTCCCGAGAAGCTACATTACTACTTAGCCACGGCATATGAAAAGAAAGGCAATATGGGTGGTGCACTAGAGCATTATGAAAAAGCGGTAGAAAGTGGTATCAGCCCCAATCTAGACCTGTACCACAGAAATGTAGGAAGATTAGCGATCAAACAAAACAAGCACAAGAAAGCATTTGCAGCTTATAAAGATGCCTATAAATATGGCAATGATCCTGTTCTGCTATACTATATTGCCGCAGCAGCAGACAATTATTACAAAGATAAAAGTATTGCCATAGGATATTATAAGAAGTACATGATGTCAAATCATAGGCACCAAGAATACAGGGACTATGTAAAGAAGAGAGTCAGGTATCTGAAGGAGGTCGTGCATCAGAAAAAGAGTTGAATTGCAGAATCGCTTTATAACGTTGACGAAACTTGGACAATTAGCAGCGAAGTAAATAAAAAACAGAAACTAAGAGAAAAAAAAAAGTGACTCCTAGAGGTGTACTCTTGTGAAAGTCTCGAAATCTCGAAATCTAATAAACCTATGAAAGGACTTACAAAAGCAGAAGAAGAAATCATGCAGATGTTTTGGGACCACGGACCAAGTACCGTAAGTGGGTTAATCGAGCGTATGAGTCCACCAAAACCACCGCACAGTAGCATCTCTTCTATTGTCCGTATTCTAGAAAAAAAGGACTTTGTAGACCATAAGGCCTATGGAAGAACATACGAGTACTTCCCTGCCATTGAAAAGGAATCTTATTCTAAGTTTTCGCTCAAGCGATTGGTAAGTAACTACTTCGAAGGGAGCATGAGTGAATTGGTATCGTTTCTAGTAAAGGAGGATGATATTTCAGTGGATGATTTGAAGGAATTGACTAAGAAATTGGAAGAATAACTATTACTGTTTATCGCTGCGCTGTTTATTGAAAGCTAGCTGCGCAGCTTTCTGTTTTAATTGTTTAAGAGTAACGTCATTGGATATGTAATATCTACATCACACTTATGAATAAACAACCCTAACAAATTAAACCTTTACTAAACAACAAAAAATGACCTACTTACTACAAGTCTCTACATGTTGGATCGTATTCTACGGTATCTATCTTTTGTTCCTCAGGAAGGAGACCTTTTTTAGTATCAACAGATATTATTTATTGGGTGCATTAATGACAGGGTTAATTGTACCATATTTAGGAGGGTTTATTCCCGCTAATGAAGCTTCTGTTGAGGTATATCAAGTCTTGACTCAATTTATTGCGATAGAAGTATCGTCTAAGGCTTTTGTGGTGGAGGCAGCACCCATTTTCACATGGATGAATTTGTTGTGGGCCGTTTACTTACTTGGTGGAATAGTAGTATTCTCTCGGTTCGTACATGGATTGAATAGAATATACAACATCTATAAAGAAGCTGATAAAACACCACAAGCCAATTATACACTTGTCGAATCAAATAAATACCATTTACCATTTTCGTTTTTTCATTTCATCTTTGTTAGCAAGCAGTTATCACTTAATGAAGAGGTAGAAAAAGTCCTTCGACACGAAGAACTACACGCTTACCAATGGCACTCGTTAGATATTGTATTCACAGAATTGCTCCAGGTGTTTTTCTGGTTCAATCCGATACTTATTATGTATAAAGGTGCTCTCAGACAATCACACGAATACTTGGCTGATGCATACGTCACCCAAGATTATAATAAAAATAGCTATGGCCAGCTATTGCTCCAGCAGTCTACCTCAGGGTTAGAGATTGCTTTGGCAAATCAATTTTTTCATTCACAAATCAAAAAACGTATAACGATGATGTACAAAGAAAAATCGAAACGCTCGGCTATGGTTAAGTATCTAGTGGCTGTACCAGTATTGGTTGCAATGCTTATTATTTTCTCTTCTAATCAGGGAGGAGAATTGGCCGAGGGGGAAGTATTAGCTCGCCTCGAGCAAGTTGATTCCTCGCTTAAAAAAGAGATTAAAGAGAAACTTAAAGCAAAAGGGATTGACGTTAAAAACATTGATCATAACGATCCAATACAGTTGGAAAAGATTGAAGATGCACTTAATGACATTCTGAAAACATCATTTGACTTCGATATTAGAGTTGAAAAAAATGGCGTATATACATTTCCGCCTACAGATAAAAGGACTGATGATATCAATGAATATTTTAAATCTATAAAAGCTGAAAATAGATCTATAGTAATCGATGTGGATCCAGAAGCTAAAAATCAAGATGTCGTTATATTACTAAATTGCGCAAACAATTTGGAAATAGAGATAATTCTAAACAAGGGTACTCAATTTCATGAGATTGAAATTTCACCTGAAAAACTTAACTTATCTGGAAAATCTGATCTAGTTGTAGGAGCTGAACACCTTTTTGGCCTTAAGTCATGGTTGATGAAAAAAGACCATATGCTAGGCAGGAAATATATCTCAGTTCTTGCCAATGGAGCATACATGCATGACAATACTCCTATTACTGAACAAGAGGTGATTCAAATCATAGACCTCATCAAAGAAAAAGATGGTCAATTATACATCAAAGCTAACAAAGGGGCCAAATGGAAAAGAGTATCTAACCTATTGGATATAGCGGCTCAGATGGGGGTTCAGGCAGTTGTCGAACAACAAAAGAATATCGAAAACTTCGAAGGAAGAACTTTCACTAAAGTGAATTGGAACATACTCTGGAGCAAATACAGAAGTATAAAGGGTAAGGTTACCATTAAAGCAGAAGCAAATGCGAATGGCGATATTATCCGCGTTGAGATAGTGAATGATAAAACTACTATCAATAATAAAGTGATACTAGAGGATGCTCTAAAAGCCGCAAAAGCTTTTGAGGTAGAGAAGGCTAGTAAAAGCGCTATTGGTGAGATTGTTTTTAATCTAGGAGGAATCAAGCCACACCAAGGTCATATTTTTGATCCAGTTGTTGAGGAATTCAAATTTAATAATGCAATAAACCTTGGCGAACAAGTGCCAGAAGGTTCTGTAGAAGTAAGAATAAAAGACAAGCTTCTAACGGAAAATAAAGACTACACCATAGATTACTTAACGGGTAAATTAGCTCTGAATAAGGATTATGATGGCAAGGCACCAGTAAATGTAACATTCAAAGAGGCCCAAGGTGATCCCTTCTTCAAAGTAGTAGAAGAAATGCCTCGATTCCCGGGTTGTGAAGATGTGGAAGGAACTACCAACGATAAAGAACAGTGCGCTAAACAAAAGATGTTAGAGTTCGTTTATTCTAATCTAACGTATCCTGCAAAAGCAAGAGATGCTGGTGTAGAAGGCATGTGTGTTGTCCAATTCGTAGTAGAAAAAGACGGATCTGTAGCGGAGGCAAAGCTTGTAAGAGATATTGGAGCTGATTGTGGTGTTGAAACAATGAAAGTTGTCAGAAGCTTCCCTACATGGATTCCTGGAAAACAAAAAGGTAAAGCGGTAAGGGTCCAGTATAATCTACCAGTGAAATTCAAGTTAGAAGGAGGTGATAAACCAACTAACATAGAAAAATTACTAAAAGGAAAGACATCTGGAATATCTATCAATGGAGAAGAAGACAGAAAAATACATCTCAAAACCTCCAATTCTAATCAACCTGAACCACTTTATGTAATAGATGAAAAAGTCCAAGAAAGTACGTCAGTAAAGTCCATAAATCCTGACGATATAAAATCTATGAACGTACTCAAGGGCGAAAAAGCGATAGAGAAATATGGAGAAGATGGTAAAAATGGAGTCGTGGAGATTAATTTGAAGCCTAACGAGCAAAGGAAAGAATATACTTACAAGACCTCTCTAAAATATACAGCTGATCAATTTAAGGAAGTAAAAGACATTGCTCATTTACTCAGAGATGTAGGATTAAAAGCTGAATCAAAAGCGGAAATTCTAAGTTTCAGAATTGTAAGAATTCAAGAAAGAAAAGATGCCGAACCATTATATTCTAACGATGGTACATTTAATCAAGAAGTAAAAGACTTAATTCAAAAAACGAAAGTGTTAGACAGATATTTTTTCGAAGATATCACAATTAAAATTGACGGTAAAGAAGACAATATTGGAGCGATAAGTATTATGATAATAGACGGAATGCCAGGTCTAGTGAATTCATTAGTCGTTGTTAATGGTAAAACTGAGTCTTCAGATCGGATGAGTAATATAAATCCAAATGATATTGCAAAAATGGATGTGTTGAAAGGTGAAAAAATGATTGAAAAGTATGGAGATATTCCACACAATTCAGTAATAGAGATTACTTTAAAGCCAGAGAAAGAAGATACAAACATTTTCATTGAACCTGAGTCCAACAAATTAAACTCCATTAAATTCTCCACCAGCCCAAATCCAAGCGATGGCAATTTTAATGTTATTTATCAATTAGAAAAGAATATTCCTGCCAACTTAACTTTCTATTCTATTGATGGAACAGTGATAAAAAGAATGCTCAATCTACCAGCCGAAAATAACATCAATGTCGATTTGAGCAATCAAAATTTACCTCTCATCTACATAACACTAGAGCAAGATGGTAAGACAAAAACTATAAAAGCAACTTTTCAAAAATAGACTACAAAGTCATCACGATTAATATCAAGTTATCTGAATTAATTATTAGTTGAGTAGGTCAGCCCATTTATTTGGGTTGACCTTTTTTGATACATCATCTAGCTTTGATAAATTCGCTACCCGAGCCTAAGATAGTCGATGTTTGTAACGTCGAGTCAATATAATTACCTAAGAATACATCTCAGGGCAAACGCACTTAGAAATTTATTTTTAAAATATTATCTAAATAGGGTTCCGATAATGCCGCCATAAACCTTCTTTTGCCTAGGC